>NZ_JASKYT010000462.1:0-4499 GCF_041028275.1 Streptomyces sp. PU-14G | reverse complement strand
GCTCACGAGCCCTCCCCGACGCGGCGGGGCGGGGCGGGCCCGGTAACGTGCTCGGCCATGGATCGTTCCCCCACGCCAGGCGACGGCATACGGTTCGCTCTCGGCACCTTGACGGTGCTGCCCGTCAGGGTCACCCGCTGGGACCGGGCCGCGGCCCGGTCGGGCATGGCCTGCGCGCCGCTGGCCGGCGCGGTGGTCGGCCTGGCGGCTGCCGCGGTGGGCGGCGTACTCCTGCTGTGCGGCGCCTCCGCGCTCATCGCGGCCGTCGCCGCCGTGGCGGCCGGCGCCGTGCTGACGCGCGGTCTGCATCTGGACGGTCTCGCCGACGTCGCCGACGGGCTGGGCAGTGCGAAGCCCGCCGAGGAGGCGCTGCGGGTCATGAAGCGGTCCGACATCGGCCCGTTCGGCGTCGTCACGCTCGTGTTCGTGCTGCTGGCCCAGATCGCCTCCGTGGCGCGGTTGTTCGGTGAGGGCTGGACCGTGGGGGCCGCCGCCGTCGTGATGTCGGCGCTGGTGGGGCGCGGCGCCCTCACGCTCGCCTCGCGGGAGGGTGTCGCGGCAGCGCGGCCTGAGGGCCTGGGCGCAGCGGTGGCCGGCACGGTCCCGCGGGGCACCGCGTGGGGTGTGGCCGCCCTCGTGGTGGCGCTGGCCGTGGCGGCCGGCCTCGCGGGCCCTCTCGCGCTGTTCGCGGTGGGGGCCGTACTGGGTCTGTGCGCCGCCGAGTTGCTGCTGCGGCACTGTGTGCGGCGGTTCGGCGGTGTGACGGGGGACGTGTTCGGCGCGCTGGCCGAAGTGGCGGCGACGGGCGCGCTGGTGGTGGCCGCGCTCTGAGGCGCGGCGCGTGCCGGACCCGGCGCAAGTGCCCACCGTGCCCGTTCGGGGCGAGGGAGCGGGCATACCATGCCCGAAGCGTCCTGAGCCGGAGGCGGTTTCGCACTCCGCGCCCTGTCAAGGAAGAAGGTCTCTCCCACGTGTCTGCACTGACTCTCAGCTCCTCGTCCGCGGCGACCCTGCGCGCGGACGCTGTCGTCGTCGGCGTCGCCACAAGCGGCTCCGCCGGCAAGGCGGGCAAGAAGGCGCCGCTCGTCCTCGCGCCCGGCGCGGAGGCCGTCGACAAGGCGTACGGCGGCAAGCTCGCCGCGACGCTGGAGACGCTCGGCGCGAGCGGCGGCGAGGGAGAGGTGACCAAGCTCCCGGCGCCGCCGGCCGGCGTGAAGGCTCCGGTCGTGGTGGCCGTCGGCCTCGGCGAGGCGGCGGGCCCCAAGGAGCCCGTCGAGGCGGAGGTGCTGCGCCGTGCGGCGGGTGCGGCGGCCCGGGCGCTGGCGGGCACGAAGAAGGCGGCTTTCGCGCTGCCGGTCGAGGACGCGGAGGCCGTCGCCGCGGTCGCCGAGGGCGCGCTGCTGGGCGCCTACTCCTTCACCGCGTACAAGGGCAAGGACAGCAGCGCGAAGAAGGACGCCAAGAGCGCGCCGCTGGCGGAGATCGCGCTGGTCGGCGCGAAGGCGCGGGACAAGGCGCACAAGGCGGCGGCCGAGCGTGCCGTGGTGGTCGCCGAGGAGGTGCACCGCGCCCGGGACCTGATCAACACCCCGGCGAACGGCCTGGACCCGAAGGGGTTCACCGCCGAGGTCCGTGCCGCGGCCAAGGAGTACGGCCTCACCATCGAGGTGCTGGACGAGAAGGCGCTGGCCAAGGGCGGCTTCGGCGGCATCCTGGGGGTCGGCAACGGGTCGGCGCAGCCGCCGCGCCTGGTGCGGGTCGGCTGGTCGCACCCGAAGGCGAAGAAGTCCCTGGCGCTGATCGGCAAGGGCATCACCTACGACTCGGGCGGCATCTCGCTCAAGCCCGCGGGTCACAACGAGACGATGAAGTGCGACATGAGCGGCGCCGCCGCCGTCTTCTCGACGGTCGTGGCGGCGGCCAGGATGGGGCTGCGCGCCAACGTGACCGGCTGGCTGGCGCTGGCCGAGAACATGCCGTCGGGCTCGGCCACCCGTCCGGGTGATGTGCTGACCATGTACAGCGGCAAGACCGTCGAGGTGCTCAACACCGACGCCGAGGGCCGTCTGGTGATGGCGGACGCGCTGGCGCGGGCCGGTGAGGAGCAGCCGGACGCGCTGGTGGACGTGGCGACGCTGACCGGCGCCATGATGGTGGCGCTGGGTGCCCGCACGTTCGGGATCATGGCGAACGACGACGCCTTCCGCACCGCCGTGCACGAGGCGGCCGGTGAGGCGGGCGAGGACGCCTGGCCGATGCCGATGCCCGCCCACCTGCGCAAGGGCATCGACTCGCCGGTCGCCGACATCGCCAACGTGGGTGACCGGATGGGCGGCGGCCTGCTGGCCGGGGTGTTCCTGAAGGAGTTCGTGCCCGAGGACATCCCCTGGGCGCACCTGGACATCGCCGGTCCGGCCTTCAACGAGGCGGCGCCGTTCGGCTACACGCCCAAGGGCGGCACGGGCTCGGCGGTCCGTACGCTGGTCCGGCTCGTGGAGCGCACGGCGGACGGCGACCTGGGCTGAGACGTCCGCCACATCGCCGACGGGCGCGTGGGCCCCGCTCGCCGTGGCGTGCGGGGCCCGCGGCCCGCGACCGTACTTCGAGGTAACCGGCCCCGCGTCCCGGTTTCCGGCAACAAGTGCGAAGATGGGTCACTGGCAGGACAGGGCCCCGCACGGCTTGACAGAAGCCGACTGACAAAGGGCCGAGCAGACACAAGCGGCCGAACCTGAAGCCGCCCGGTCACAGGAGACCGGCTACGGCGTACCCATGCATGGAGGACGTGACGTGGCGAACGACGCCAGCACCGTTTTCGACCTAGTGATTCTCGGAGGCGGTAGCGGCGGTTATGCCGCTGCCCTTCGCGCCGCACAGCTCGGTCTGGATGTCGCTCTCATCGAGAAGGACAAGCTGGGCGGTACCTGCCTGCACCGCGGCTGCATCCCGACCAAGGCACTGCTGCACGCCGGCGAGGTGGCCGACCAGTCGCGTGAGAGCGCCGAGTTCGGTGTCAAGACCTCGTTCGAGGGCATCGACATGGCCGGCGTCCACAAGTACAAGGACGGCGTGATCTCCGGCCTCTACAAGGGCCTGCAGGGGCTGGTCGCCTCCCGCAAGGTCACCTACGTGGAGGGCTCCGGCTACCTCTCCTCGCCGACCTCCGTCGAGGTGAACGGCCAGCGCTACGAGGGCCGCCACATCCTGCTGGCGACCGGTTCGGTACCCAAGACGCTGCCGGGCCTGACCATCGACAACGACCGGATCATCAGCTCGGACGACGCCCTGGTCATGGACCGGGTGCCGAAGTCCGCGATCATCCTGGGCGGCGGCGTCATCGGCGTCGAGTTCGCCTCGGCGTGGAAGTCCTTCGGCGCGGACGTCACCGTGATCGAGGGCCTCAAGCACCTGGTGCCGGTCGAGGACGAGAACAGCTCCAAGCTGCTGGAGCGCGCCTTCCGCAAGCGCGGCATCAAGTTCAACCTGGGCACCTTCTTCGACAAGGCCGAGTACACGAACGACGGCGTCAAGGTCACCCTTGCCGACGGCAAGGAGTACGAGGCCGAGGTGCTGCTGGTCGCCATCGGCCGCGGCCCGGTCTCGCAGAACCTGGGCTACGAGGAGGCCGGGGTCGCCATGGACCGCGGCTTCGTCACGGTGGACGAGTACTGCCGCACCAGCGTGCCCACCATCTCCGCCGTCGGCGACCTCATCCCCACGCTCCAGCTCGCGCACGTCGGCTTCGCCGAGGGCATCATGGTCGCGGAGCGGCTGGCCGGGCTGAACCCGGTGCCGGTCGACTACGCCGGCGTGCCCCGCGTGACCTACTGCAACCCGGAGGTGGCCTCCGTCGGCCTCACCGAGGAGCAGGCCAAGGAGCGGTACGGCGCGGACAAGGTCGTCACCCTCAAGTACAACCTCGCGGGCAACGGCAAGAGCAAGATCCTCAAGACGTCGGGCGAGGTCAAGCTCGTCCAGGTCCGCGACGGTGCCGTGGTCGGCGTCCACATGGTCGGTGACCGCATGGGTGAGCAGGTGGCGGAGGCCCAGCTCATCTACAACTGGGAGGCGCTGCCCGCCGAGGTGGCCCAGCTCATCCACGCCCACCCGACGCAGACGGAGGCGCTCGGCGAGGCGCACCTGGCGCTGGCCGGCAAGCCGCTGCACTCCCACGACTGACCGCCGAGCAGTCACTCAAGGGCGCGACCCATCCGCACAGTTCGTAAGGAGCAACAGGAACCATGGCGGTTTCCGTAACCCTGCCGGCGCTCGGCGAGAGCGTGACCGAGGGCACCGTCACCCGCTGGCTGAAGGCCGAGGGTGAACAGATCGAGGCCGACGAGCCGCTGCTCGAGGTCTCCACCGACAAGGTCGACACCGAGATCCCCGCACCGGCCTCCGGGACGCTGTCCTCCATCAAGGTCGCCGAGGACGAGACGGTGGAGGTCGGCGCCGAGCTRGCCGTCATCGGGGACGGCTCCGGCGCCCCCGCGGCGGCC
>NZ_JASKYT010000461.1:0-4695 GCF_041028275.1 Streptomyces sp. PU-14G | reverse complement strand
GGAGGTCGGGGTGGCGGTGGCCGGCTGGAGGAGCGCGGTGGCCCCGAGGACCGCGGCGAGGGCGGCGGCGGTGGCGAGCCAGTGGGCCGTGCGGGAGCGGGTGTGCGGCAGTTCCGTCACGCGGGGTGACTCCTGTGTGCGGGCGACGACGGGCGCTGTGTGGAGCGGCGAGGAGCGCGGAGCGGGTGGAGGGGTCCGGCGAGGGGTTGCGCGGAGGAGGTGCTTCGCATGGTGCCACAGGTCACACCGGCACGGAACGTCCGGGTCCCCTTCGGATCGTTCCCGCACCCCAACACCACTGCCCCGCACCCGGTTTCGCAGCGGGTACGGGGCAGTGGGCGTGTCGTGCGGGGCCCGAGAGCCCAGCAAGATCCAAACGAGAGGCTCTAGGAGGTCCGGCCGCCGGACTGGCTGCCGGGGCCCGTGTAGTCCTCGCCGTAGGCGCCCTTGGCGGGGCGGCGGCGGCGCAGCGGGGGCTCGACGCCGTCGGCGAGGCGGCGGGCGGACAGCAGGAAGCCGGTGTGGCCGATCATGCGGTGGTCCGGGCGGACGGCGAGGCCCTCGACGTGCCAGTTGCGGACCATGGTCTCCCAGGCCTGCGGCTCGTTGAACGTCCCGAACTCGCGGATCGACTCGACCATGCGGGCCATCTGTGTCGTGGTGGCGACGTAGGCGCACAGGATGCCGCCGGGCACCAGCGCCTTGGAGACGGCCTCCAGGCACTCCCAGGGGGCGAGCATGTCGAGGATGACGCGGTCGACGTCGGTGTCGGACAGGTTGTCCTGGAGGTCACCGACGGTCAGGGTCCAGGCGGGGTGGGGGCTGCCGAAGTAGCGCTCCACGTTCTGCTGGGCGATCTCGGCGAAGTCCGCGCGGCGCTCGTAGGAGTGGAGCATGCCCTGGTCGCCGATGGCGCGGAGCAGGAAGGTGCTCAGGGAGCCGGAGCCGACGCCTGCCTCGACGACGCGTGCGCCGGGGAAGATGTCGGCCATGGCGAGCACCTGTCCGGCGTCCTTGGGGTAGACGACGGCGGCCCCCCGTGGCATGGACAGGACATAGTCGGGGAGCAGGGGACGCAGCGCGAGGTAGGCGACGTTTCCGGTGGTACGGACGACACTCCCCTCGGGCGCACCGATCAGCTCGTCGTGGGGGAAGGCTCCCTTGTGGGTGTGGAAGCTCTTTCCCTCTTCGAGGGTGATCGTGTAGTGGCGGCCCTTGGGGTCGGTGAGCTGGACCTGGTCCCCGACCTTGAAGGGCCCGCGACGGCGGGCGGCACCGGTCGGTTCGGACATGCGGACAGCCTAGCCGGTCCCGGCGGGCCGCGGCGTTCTGGGCCACCCGGGACGGGGGCCGCCCGCCGGCGCCAGGCCCCCGGCGGCCCGCCCGGCGACCGCGGCGGCGGCCTCAGGTACGGGCGCCGCGGGCGTCAGGGCGGTTGGACATGGCCGCGACGAACGCCCGCTCGACGTCACCGGTGGACAGCACCCCGTAGATCTCACCGGTGTCCTCCACGACCAGGTACTCGGTCGCGGGAGTGGCACGCAGCCACTCCAGCAGGTCCTCGCCGGCCAGCTCCGCGGGTACGCGCATGCCCTCCTTGAGGTCCTGTGCCAGCGTGCTGACGGCCACCCAGGGGCGCCGGTGCTCGGGGACGGAGGCGATGGCGGCCTCCCGCACGAGGGAGAGCGGGTCGCCCTTGCCGTCGACGACGACCAGCGCCCGGGCCCCGGCGGAGTTGGCACGGCGCAGCGCCTCCGACAGCGGGGTGTCGGTCTCGACGGGCACGGCACGGCGGGTCAGCGTGCGGGCGCGCAGCTCGGGGAGGCGCTCGCGCAGCCGGGCCATCCGCAGGCTGTTGCCCGCGCCGGTCCAGATGATGGCCGCCAGGATCGCGGCGAGCAGCGCGTCGGTCAGGGAGTCCATACCGCTGACACCGCCCCGCGCGAGCCCGCCCGCGTGGGTGGCCAGCGGAAGCCCGATCAGCACGGCCACGGCCAGCGCCCGGCCCACCCAGGCGGCGGCGACCGTGCCGGTCATGGGCTTGCCGCTGAGCTTCCACACGATGGCGCGCAGCATCCGGCCGCCGTCCAGCGGCAGTCCCGGCAGCAGATTGAAGGCGGCCACGAGCAGGTTGGAGACCATCAGCCCGGCCAGCAGGACGCCGGGGACGGTGCCCGGCTCCACGGCGCGCATCGCGGCGTAGAAGACCCCGGCCAGCAGCAGCGAGAAGAGCGGGCCGACGAACGCGAGGACGAACTCGCGCCCCGGGGTCTCGGACTCCTTCTCGATCTCGGAGACGCCTCCGAAGAACTGCAGCTGGATGCGGCGCACCGGCAGCTTGAAGCGGAGGGCGGCGACCGTGTGGGCGAGCTCGTGGACCAGCACGGAGGCGTAGAAGGCCACGGCGAAGAAGAGCGCGATCAGATAGCGCAGGCCGCCCAGCTCGGGCAGGACCCGTTCGAGCTGGCCGCCGAAGACCCAGGTGATGAGCGCGGCCACCAGGAACCAGGAGGGCGCGACGTAGACCGGGACGCCGAAGGGGCGCCCCATCAGGATGCCGCCACCGGGCGGGTTCGGGCGGGCGGGTCTGCCGGGGGTCGGCTTGCGGGAGGACGGCCCGCCATGGCCGGTCCCCTGGCCGGAGCCACCGGCCGGCGGCTTCCCGTCGTTGTCCTCGTCCGCCACGGGTTCCCCTCTGCTGCTTCCCTCGCGTCCCGCCGCTCCGCGCCGCCTGCCGGGTCGGCCTGCCGTACGGTGCGAGGGGTCTGCCGTCGATGGTAAGTGTCCGCTGTCAGTGGCGGGCCTTAGGGTCTTATCCCATGAAAACCCGCGCGGCCACACCGCCGACCTCGCTGTCGCCCTCCCGGGCAGCGGACTTCATGCAGTGCCCGCTGCTCTACCGCTTCCGGGTGATCGACAAACTGCCGGAGAAACCCACCGCCGCCGCCACCCGCGGCACGGTGGTGCACGCGGTGCTGGAAAGACTCTTCGACGCGCCCGCCGCCGAGCGCAGCGCGGGGCGCGCCCGTGGCCTGGTGGCCGGCGAGTGGGAGCGGCTGCTGGCCAAGCGGCCGGAGCTGGCCGAGCTGTTCGCCGAGGACACGCAGGACGGGGCCCAGCTGGCGCAGTGGCTGACGCAGGCCGAGGAGCTGGTCGAGCGGTGGTTCACCCTGGAGGACCCCACGCGGCTGGAGCCGGCCGAGCGGGAGCTGTTCGTGGAGGCCCGCCTGGAGTCGGGGCTGCGGCTGCGCGGCATCATCGACCGGGTGGATGTCGCACCGACGGGTGAGGTGCGCATCGTCGACTACAAGACGGGCAAGGCGCCGCGCCCCGAGTACGCGGACGGGCCGCTGTTCCAGATGAAGTTCTACGCCCTTGTGCTGTGGCGGCTGCGCGGCGTGCTGCCCCGGCGGCTGCAGCTGGTCTTCCTCGGCAGCGGCGACGTGCTCACCTACGATCCGCAGGAGAGCGACCTGCGGGCCACGGAACGCAAGCTGCTGGCGCTGTGGGACGCGATCAGCAGGGCGACCGAGACGGGTGACTGGCGGCCCAGGCCCGGCAAGCTGTGCGGCTGGTGCGACCACCAGGCGCACTGCCCCGAGTTCGGGGGCACTCCCCCGCCGTATCCGCTCACGATCCAGCCCCGGCTCCCGGAGCCCCGCTCGCCCGAGGAGGTGGCGGCGCCCGGTACGGGGGACTGAGCGGGCCGCCTCGGCGTCTGGGTGAGAATGGGGCGATCGCTGCCGCCCCGCCGAAGGAGTTCCTGTGGCAATCCGCGTACTGCTGGTGGACGACCAGCCGCTGCTGCGCACCGGTTTCCGGATGATTCTGGAGGCCGAGCAGGACCTGGCGGTGGTCGGTGAGGCGGGGGACGGCCTGCAGGCGCTGGATCAGGTGCGGGCGCTCCAGCCCGATGTGGTGCTGATGGACATCCGGATGCCGCGGATGGACGGGGTGGAGGCCACCCGGCGGATCACGGGCCCGGCCAAGGACGGCCCCGCCAAGGTCCTGGTGCTCACCACCTTCGACCTGGACGAGTACGTGGTGGAGGCGCTGCGGGCCGGCGCGAGCGGATTCCTGCTCAAGGACGCACCGGCCGGGGAGCTGGTGCAGGCCATCCGGGTGGTCGCGGCGGGCGAGGCGATGCTGGCGCCCAGCATCACGCGGCGGCTGCTGGACAAGTACGCGGGCAAGCTGCCCTCGGGCGAGGAGCCGGTGCCCGACACGCTGCATCAGCTGACCGAGCGCGAGGTGGAGGTGCTGAAGCTGGTGGCGCGCGGGCTGTCGAACGCGGAGATCGCGGCGGATCTGTTCGTGAGCGAGACGACGGTCAAGACCCATGTCGGTCACGTGCTGACCAAGCTGGGGCTGCGTGACCGGGTGCAGGCGGCGGTGTACGCGTACGAGAGCGGCCTCGTGAGGCCGGGTTCCGCGTAGCTGTTTCCCGCCGGGCTGTCCCGTGCGGCCCGGAGCCCCCGTAGGCGTTCGCGGCCCCGCGTCTCCGTGCGGCCTTAAGCCCCGCGCAGCCGGTCCCGGCCCGCGTCTCCGTGCGGCCTTGAGCCTCCGCGTCGCCGGTCCCGGCCCGCGTCTCCGTGCGGCCTTGAGCCCCCGCGTCGCCGGTCCGGGGCCCGCGTCTCAGTCGGCGGCCGTCGCCCCTGCCTGCTCCGGTGTCCCCGCTCCCGGCCGCCCCCCACC
>NZ_JASKYT010000460.1:0-4539 GCF_041028275.1 Streptomyces sp. PU-14G | reverse complement strand
GTGGGTGGGCATGCGAAAGGGCGGCCTCCCCGGGGGGAGGCCGCCCTGGGGGCTGAGGCTTACTTGCCCTTCGCAGCTTCCTTGAGCTTGGAGCCCGCCGACACCTTGACGCTGTACCCGGCCGGGATCTCGATCGGGTCACCGGTCTGCGGGTTGCGCGCGGTGCGCGCAGCCCGGTGGGTGCGCTCGAAGGTGAGGAAGCCGGGGATGGTGACCTTCTCGTCGCCCTTGGCGACGACCTCGCCGACGGTCTCGGCGAATGCCGACAGGATCGCGTCGGCGTCCTTACGGGTCACCTCGGCCCGCTCGGACAGAGCGGCCACCAGCTCACTGCGGTTCATAATTCGTACTCCCGTGTTCTTCTTGCCGATGAGGCGTGCCACGCGGCAGAGCCGCATTTCGGACCAAGCGAAGCCGATGCTGCCAGGGCCCTACGACAGTCTCCGGACCCGGGTCCACCTTCGGGCCCGCGCGCCCCGTGGGGTATCCCCCCGGACGACGTCCTCGGCGGGGTTACCCCCTCGGACAAGTCCTTGGGGATGCATCCTGCCCCTACCTGCGGCGGGAAAGCCAATCCGATGCCTTCCGGGCGTTCCCGGTTGCCGCCACCCTAGAGGGCCGCCCGGGTGAACCTTCCCCCGACGCGCCGGGCCGGGGGATCGGGAGATCCCCCGGCGGAGCAGGGCGGGACCCGGACGGGCCCGGCCGGTCAGGCCTGCGTGGGGGTGGCCCTGGCCGGTTCGCTCAGAGCGCTCTTGCCGGTGGCCTGGACGGCCTCGCGGACCGCTCCGGCCACCGCCCCGGACACCTTCTCGTTGAAGACGCTGGGGATGATGTAGTTCGGGTTCAGCTCGTCCTCGCCGACGACGTCGGCGAGCGCGCGCGCCGCGGCCAGCATCATGGTGTCGGTCACGGTGCGCGACTGCGCGTCCAGCAGGCCGCGGAAGACGCCCGGGAAGACCAGCACGTTGTTGATCTGGTTGGGGAAGTCGGAGCGGCCCGTCGCCACGACCGCGGCGGACTCGCGGGCCGCCGCGGGGTCGACCTCCGGGTCGGGGTTGGCGAGCGCGAAGACGATGGCGCCGTCGGCCATCTTCGCGACGTCGTCGCCGTCCAGCACGTTCGGGGCCGAGACGCCGATGAAGACGTCCGCGCCGACCACGACCTCCTTGAGGGTGCCGGTGTGGCCCTCGGGGTTGGTGTTGTCGGCGACCCAGCGCATCGGCGAGCTCTCGTCGGCGTCGGCGACGTCCTTGCGGCCCGCGTGCACGACGCCGTGGATGTCGGCGACGACGGCGTGCTTGACGCCCGCTTCCAGCAGGAGCTTCAGGATGGCCGTCCCGGCGGCGCCCGCGCCCGACATCACCACGCGGATGTCCTCGATCCGCTTGTTGACCACGCGCAGCGCGTTGTAGAGCGAGGCGAGGACGACGATGGCGGTGCCGTGCTGGTCGTCGTGGAAGACGGGGATGTCGACGGCCTCGCGCAGCCGTGCCTCGATCTCGAAGCAGCGGGGTGCGGAGATGTCCTCCAGGTTGATGCCGGCGAAGCCGGGCGCCAGGGCCTTGACGATCTCCACGATCGCGTCGGTGTCCTGGGTGTCCAGGCAGATCGGCCAGGCGTCGATCCCGGCGAAGCGCTTGAAGAGGGCCGCCTTGCCTTCCATGACGGGCAGCGCGGCCTTGGGGCCGATGTTGCCCAGACCCAGCACGGCGGAGCCGTCGGTGACGACGGCGACGCTGTTGCGCTTGATCGTCAGGCGCCGGGCGTCCTCGGGGTGCTCGGCGATCTGCGTGCAGACGCGCGCCACGCCGGGCGTGTAGATCATGGACAGGTCGTCACGGTTGCGAATCGGATGCTTGGACGACATCTCGATCTTGCCGCCGAGGTGCATCAGGAAGGTGCGGTCCGAGACCTTGCCCAGTGTGACGCCCTCGATGGAGCGCAGCTCGGCGACGATCTCGTCGGCGTGCGCGGTCGAGCTGGCGGCGATCGTGACGTCGATCCGCAGCCGCTCGTGACCCGAGGCGGTGACGTCGAGGCCGGTGACCGAGCCGCCGGACGACTCCACGACCGTGGTGAGCTGACTGACCGCCGTCCCGCCTGCGGGGACCTCCAGGCGGACCGTCATCGAGTAGGAGACGCTTGGCGCCATTGCCGACTTCCCTCTGCTTTCCCTTGTCACGTTGTGCACGTGCGCGCCCCCACTTCGCCGCGTTTTTTACGGCCAGCGGCGCGGCACGTCAACAGATATTCCCACCTACCCCCCGGTACGCGGTAACGCGTCCCTGGTTTCGGAAATCGTATTCCACCATCCGAGAGGCTGTCACCCCCGCACCACCCCCCACTCCTTCGCAGGAAAATCGCCATCAATCTCCCTGAAACAGACAGAAACCGGCCTAAGATCGGCCCGCACACTGCCTCTGCACTTCATGGGAGACCCGCAACATGGCTCAGGGCACGGTCAAGTGGTTCAACGCTGAGAAGGGATACGGCTTCATCGCTCAGGAGAGCGGCGGACCGGACGTCTTCGTGCACTACAGCTCGATCGACAGCGAGGGGTACCGGAGTCTCGAAGACTCCCAGCGCGTCGAGTTCGAGATCACCCAGGGCCGCAAGGGGCCCCAGGCCGACGGGGTCCGCGTCGTCGGCTGACGCCGAGGAGACCCCCGCACGACGAGAGGGCTCCCGCCGCGGCGGCGGGAGCCCTCTCGTACTGACGCTTCAGTGACACCGACCCGCCAGCTCGCCTCGCGGCAAGTGGGCGCTCGAAGCGCCTATGGTTGGGCCCGGGGGCATGGATCGGGCCGGTGCCACCTCCAGGCTAACAAACGGCCCCGGAGTCGCGATTCCCCTGCGCGGAGGCGATTTGGCTCCACCGGTCCTCCGTGCACCGCTCCACCGGTCCTACTTGTACCAGCCACTCCACTTGCCGCTGGAGTAGCGCTGCTTGTACCAGCGCTTGCCGTCTCCCCCGATGCAGGTGATCGCGAAGTTCCACCCGTTCGACCAGGCCATGTCGATCGAGCCGTGTCCTGGCTTGTAGCACTTGCCACCGAGCGAGGTCCACTTGCTCAGCCCGCTGCCGCTCTGCCAGCGGGTCCAGGCGGCACGGTCGGTGCCGATGACGAACACCTGCCAGTGCCCGTTGGGGAGCTTGTAGCGCATGTCGCTGCCGCAGTAGAACTTCCCGCCCCAGTTGCTGTACCTGCACCAGCCGGCGAGAGAGGCCGACTCCGTGGCCGGGGCGCCGGCCCGCGCGGTCCCGGCCGCTCCGGAGGGCTGGGCCGCTGCGGAGCCCGCTGTCACGGCGGTGCCGCCGAGCAGCGCGAGACCGAAGAGCAGTGACGCGCTCTTGCGCGCGATCGCGGTGGGCATCGTGTCGTTCCTCCTCCACGTGGTGACACGCCGGTGCGTGTCCGGGCACGCCGGTGCGTGTCCGGGGAAGAAGCTAGGGACTTCGTCCGCCCGTGGCGTCAGACGCCGGGTCGGGAAACCGGGTAAACCTCCGCGTTATCCCCGCCGCCCGGCTCCTGCGTGGGGTTCATGCGCGGCACGGAACCCGGCCGCCGTTCCCAGCAGCCGCGCACCCTGCCTCTGGCGTAGCGGCCCTCCGGCGCACACCCGTCCCCCTGCGGCGGGTGTGCGCGGCCCGGTTCAGGCCAGTCGGCCCGGTCCAGGTCAGTCGGCCCGGTCCAGGTCAGTCGGCCCGGTCCAGGTCAGTCGGCCCGCAGCAGGTCGGGGACTCCCGCCGCGTCGGGGAGGTCCGCTGCCGTGCTGAGGACTTCCAGGCGCTGGGTGGCGCGGGTGAGCGCGACGTACAGCGTCCGCAGCCCGGCAGGCGACTCGTCGGCGATCTGGGCCGGGGAGACGACGAGCGAGGCGTCGTATTCGAGCCCCTTCGCCTCCAGGCTGCCGAGCGCGACGACCCGCTCCCCGAGGTCCGCGAGCCACGCGCGGGCCTCCGCACGGCGGGCCATGGCGACGACGACGCCGACGGTGCCCTCCACCTCGTCCAGCAGCCGCGCGGCGGCGTCGCGGACGGAGGCGCCGAGGTCGTCGCCCGCCACGGTGAACCCGGGTTCGATGCCCGTGGAGCGCACCGCGCGCGGCGGCGCGGTCCCCGGCATCGCCAGGGCGAGCACCCGGTCGGCGAGGACGGCCAGCTCGGCCGGGTTGCGGTAGTTGACGGTCAGCTCGAAGCGGCGCCTGGGCCGCTTGCCGAGGGCCTCGTCTCGGGCGGCGGCGGCCTCGTCGGGGTCGGTCCAGGAGGACTGTGCGGGGTCGCCGACGATCGTCCAGGTGGCATGGCGCCCGCGCCGCGCGACCATGCGCCACTGCATGGGGGTGAGGTCCTGGGCCTCGTCGACGATGACGTGCGCGTACTCGGTGCGTTCCTGGGCGGCGCCGCCCGGACCCTGGTACGCCCGCCGCGCGCCGGCGTCGCGGTCGGCGGCGGTCGTCAGCTCCTCGAGGCCGGTGAGCTGGTCGAGGGGGTCGGCCTCGCGCTTCCGGGGGCGGGCGTACCAGGGTCCGGGC
>NZ_JASKYT010000046.1:0-30546 GCF_041028275.1 Streptomyces sp. PU-14G | reverse complement strand
CGACCTCAGCCGTCCGTCATGGAACCGCCCGTCACAGATCCGCCCATCACGGAACCGCCGCTCACGGAACCCCGGCGCGCGGAACCCGCAGCGGGCGTTCCCGGTCCGGAGGAGGACGGGCCTCGGGTGCCTCCGCCGCCGCAGGGCCCGCCCGCACCACCCGCGCGACCCGACGGTGCGCCCGCCTCGGTTCCGCTGCCGCCCACGACGCCCCCGACCGCGGCTCGGGACCCGCACGCGGCCGACGAGTCGGCGCCGTCCGGGTCCGCGAAGCGCCGCCGTGCACGGTCCCGTCCGCGGTCCGGGCCCGACGCCGAGAGGCGTTAGCGACCCCGAGAATGTCAGCGGAGCCCCGGGAGACGTCAGCGGCCGTTCTGGTCCCGGCGCCCGGCGCTCTCCTCGTCCCCCGCCCGCGCCGGGCGCCGTTCTCCTGGCGCCTCGGGCCCTTCGCCGGGCGGCGGCCCGGCGCGCCCGGCTCGCGGCCCGGCGCGCAGGCAGCTCAGCAACTCCTCCTCGGTCGGCTCCTCGTGCAGCACGGGGTGGCCGTCGGCCAGCAGGACGGGGCCGCTGGGGCTGCCGAGGTGACGGGTGCGGGCGAGCTCGGCGGACAGGTGCTCGGTGAGGTCGGGTTCAGGGCGTACGCCCACCTCGGCGGCCAGCCGGGTCAGGACGTGCGGGTCGGCGATGTCGAGCCCGTCGGTGAAGTAGGCGCGGAAGAGGCGCGCGGCCATGTCGAGGGCACGGTGCTGGGTGGCGGCCTGCGCGGTGAGGTGATGGGCGGCGCGGGTGTTGGCGAACACCGCGCGGTCGAAGCGCAGGTCGAGACCGTCCGCGGCGCCGAGTGTGCGGTCGGCGCGGATGGCACGGGCGACGGCCTCGCCGCGTTCGCGCCGGTGCACCTCGAACAGCGGTTCGCCCTCGGCTGGAGTATCGGGCCGGATCTGGTACGGGCGCAGGACGAGCCGGGTGGTCCCGCCCTCCGCGCGGTGCAGGGCGTGCGCCCGCCGCAGCCGGGTGAAGGCGAGGTAGGAGCGGGCGCACACGAAGTCGTGGACGAGTTCGATCCGGTGAGGGGCGCGGCTCACCACGGGAGGGGCCCCTGGTCGCCGATGTAGCTGCCGGTGGGTCCCTCGGGGCCCAGGCAGGCCATGCGCACGATGATCCGCGCGCCCTGGGCGACGGTCCGGTGGCCGGTGTGCGCGTTGAAGTCGGTCGCCGTGTAGCCGGGGTCGACGGCGTTGATCCGGAAGTCGGGGAGTGCGTGCGCGTACTGCGCCGTGACCATGTTCAGCGCGGCCTTCGACGAGGCGTAGGCGAGGCCCGGCATCCAGTCGGGCACGGCCTTCTCGCGTGCTTCCGGGTCACCGACGGCGGTGAGGGAGCCGAGGCCGCTGCTGACGTTGACGACGACGGGGGCCCGTGCCGCACGCAGCAGCGGCAGGAAGGCGCGGGTGGTGCGGACGACGCCGAAGACGTTGGTGTCGTAGACGGTGCGCAGGTCGTCGCCGGTCAGTTCGGTCGCCCCGAGGAAAGGCCCTGAGATGCCCGCGTTGTTGACGAGGACGTCGAGGTGGTCTTCCCGCTCGCGCAGCAGCGCGGTGGCCGCGTGCAGCGACTCCTCGCTGGTGACGTCGAGAGGGAGGACGTGCCCGCCGGTTTCGCGGGCCGCCCGCTCGCCGCGCTCCGCGTCGCGGGAGCCGAGATAGACGGTGTGGCCGAGGGCGGACAGCGCTCGCGCCGTCTCCAGTCCGAGGCCGCGTGTGGCGCCGGTGATCAGTGTGGTGGTCATGGGCTGCACACTGCCGCCGGAGCCGCACTGCCGGGGAGTAGCCGCGTTTTCCTGGGAACAGCGGTACCAGGACGGGCTCTTGTCCACCGCCGTCGCCGGCGGACACTGGAGGGATGGACCAATCGGCGGGAGCCCGGCAGGGCGGCGGCGTGAGACGAACGCAGGGCAGCGACCCGGGCCGGGGCAGCGACCTCGGTCGGGCGCTGCGCCGGTGGCGGGATCGCGCGGACCCGGCCGAGGCCGGACTGCCTGCGGGCCGGGCCCGGAGGGCGGCCGGGTTGCGCCGCGAGGAACTGGCGTCGCTGGCGGGCGTATCCGTGGACTATGTCGTACGGCTGGAGCAGGGCCGGGCGACGTCGCCGTCCGGGCAGGTCCTCACGGCGCTGGGGCGGGCGCTGCGGCTGTCGGACGAGGAGCGGCGCCATCTGTTCCTACTGGCGGGCCGTGCGGTGCCGGACGCCGGGCGGATGCCCTCGCAGGTGTCACCGGGGGTGTCGCGGCTGCTGGAGCAGATGCCGGCCACCCCGGTCTGCGTGTTCGACGCGGCGTGGACGCTGCTGGAGTGGAATCCGCTGTTCGCGGCCCTCATGGGCGATCCGTCGGGGCTGCGGGGGCGGGAACGCAACGTCGTGTGGCAGCACTTCACGCAGCCGTCGGGCCGGGTACGGCACAGTGCGGCACAGCGGGCCTGTTTCGAGGCGGCGGTGGTGGCCGATCTGCGGGCGGCGACCGCCCGCTATCCGGCCGACCCCGGGCTGCGGGGGCTGATCGCCGAACTGCGCGGCGTCAGCGACCGTTTCGCGCGGCTGTGGGACGCGCATGCGGTGGGGGCGCACACGAGGGCGACCAAGACCGTGGAGCATCCGGAGGTCGGCCCGCTCGTGCTCGACTGCGATGTCCTGGCCTCGCCCGACGGGCTGCGGGTGGTGCTCTACACGGCGGCGCGGGGCTCGCAGGCCGCGGAGAGGCTCGCGCTGTTGGAGGTGCTGGGGACCCAACGGGTCTGGTCGTGAGCGGGGGTTGACGCCGTCACTCGGACGCGCCGCCACGGTCGCGTGGCGGTCCACCGGTCGTTCCCACCCGGTCGCCCCCGGGCCGCGCACGGGCGGTAGCGTGATCGACTGGATCGGCACGGGGCCTCGGCACGGCGGGGCCGGAACGGGGCGAGGGTGTACGCGGTAGGCGAGCAGGACGATCACGAGGACATCTTCCCTGTCGTCGAGAACGCGGGCGGCGGTCACTGGCAGGCACCGGCCGATCTGGAGCGGCGGCTGTACAAGCTGGCCGAGGCCGACGAGAGCTACACCTATCTGCGCGCCCTCGCACAGCACGGCGTGTACCACCCGATGCCGATCGAGCAGACCACCCGGGTGCCCGGCGAGCGGCGGCTGTGGACCAGCGAGGTCACCGGCTCCGACGGCGTGGTGCGCACGATGACGCAGGTCTACACCGACGGGGTGCTGCCGCCTCCGCACCCTTACGTGGTCTACGAGTTCATCACCCTGGGCACTCTCGCGGACATCATGCCGCCCGAGGTGGACGTGCTGGCGGTCAACGCGGCGACACCGTGCCAGGTGATGTTCCAGGTGGACGACGAGGAACGGGAGGTGTGGTCGGACCTGCACGAGGAACTGTTCGATCCGGAGGGCCTCCTCAACCGTGTCGTCGCCCGTTTCACGGGTGCCCCCGGGTCCGGGCCGCTGCTGCACGGCCTGGCCTGCGGCGCGCACCTGTGCTACTACAACGGCGATCCGTGGAACACCCTGGACTGGCACGGCGCCGGCTACAGCAGCGAGGTCGAACGCCTGGAGGACTTCTGGGACGTGGGTGGCCGCGAGGACTGGCTGGAGATCCAGCAGCGGCTGCTGGAGTGCGAGGTCAGCCCCTGGTACTGGGACTTCGTGCTGGGGGCGCGGCTCGCGCTGCGCAAGGAGCACGCCGATCGCGGTCCGGTGGACGCGGGGCTGTGGCGGGACTGCGTGGAGGCCACCTTGCGGCGCGTCGTCGAGGCGCCCGAGGGGCAGGAGTTCGAGTCGTTCATCGCCGACATGCGGGAGTTGGTCGGCAAGATTCTCCGCTACGAGGCACGCTTCCGCGCCGACGGGCTGCTCGGCCCCGACGAGAGCGTCCGCACCATCGCCGCGTGGGATCTGGGGCGCGGCTCGAAGATGGCCCGCTGGGGCCGCGGCGCCCGCTACGCGACCCGCGCGGAGATGTACGACGCGCTTCAGCGGGTGAGCGCGGGCGTGCGCAGCACCTACACCTCCTGGGCCGAGTTCTCCGCCGCGTACGTGATGGGCCGCTGTCTGCACTTCGACGACGAGCACTTCGGCGACTGGTACACCTCCGTGCTGGAGGCCCACCACGCGCTGACGCGCTCGCCGCGCAGTCCGTGGAACACGGTGCCCTTCCAGTTGCCGACGAGTTGAGGAAACATCCGGCCGGTTGAGGAAACCTCCCGCCGGTTGAGGAGACCTCCGGTTGGCTGAGGCAACTGCCGATCGGTTGAGGCACCTTCCGGTCACAGCGACCGCCGCGCTCCGTCAGTCGAGGACGGCCGCCACCGCCTCGATCTCGACGAGCTGGCCGGTGTAGCCGAGGACGGTGACGCCCATCAGGGTGCTGGGGACGTCGTGCTCGCCCATGGCGTCCCGGTAGACCCCCCAGGCCGCGGCCAGGTCCTCCTGGCGGTCGGAGACGACCAGGACCCGGGTGCTGATCAGGTCCCCCAGGCCGGCGCCGGCCTCTCGCAGCGCGGTGCGCAGGTTCTCAACCGCCGTGGCGGCCTGGCCCGCGTGGTCGCCGAGCGGGGTGACGGCGCCGTCGGCGTCCAGCGGGCAGGCACCGGCGAGGAAGACGAGGCGGGCCTCGGCGGGTGCCGTGGCCGCGTAGGCGTATTCGGCCACGTCGGACAGGGTGCTGGAGCGGATGAGGGTGACGGCTCGCGGCATGGTGCTCCTCGTACGGGGGTTCGGATGGCTGCGCGCACAGCTCAGTCCATGCCACGAGTGGCCGCAAGGGAATTTCGCGGCCGTCGACTCCGCACAAGCATCAGCCCCGCACAAGCATCAGCTCCTCGCAGGCGCCAGCCTCGCACAAGCATCAGCCCCGCACGGGTGTCAGCTCCTCGCAGGCGTCAGCCCCCCGCGGCGTCACCCCTTCTGCGGCGTCAGCTCCTTGAGGCGGCGGATCAGTTCCGCGTCGCAGAAGTCGAGGAAGGCCCGCGGGTCGGGGCCCGCGTTCATCAGGACGAGGCGGTCGAACCCGGCCTCCGTGAAGGGCTTCGCGACCTCCAGGTAGCGCGCGGGGTCGTTGCCGCAGGCGAAGCGCTCGCGGATGTCCTCCTCGCGGACCTGCGCGGTGGCGGCCTCGAAGTTGACCGGGTTGGGCAGCTCGCTCATCACCTTCCAGCCGCTGAGCGCCCAGCGGAAGTAGGTGAGCGCCGACTGCGCACCCTCGCTCTCGCTCCCGGCGAACGCCATCGGCACCTCGGCGTAGCCGGGTCCGGTGCCGCCGGCCTCGCGGTAGTGGCGGACGATCTCGGGCTTCTCCTCGGTGGCGAAGAGGGCGTCGCCGAGTTCGGCGGCGATCTTGGAGGAGGCGGCGCCGCTGGCGGCGACGGCGATCATGGGCTGTTCGGGCGGCAGGTCGAAGACGCGGGCGTCCTCAAGACGCAGGTAGGTGCCTTCGTAGGAGCGGTAGCCGCCCTGCCACAGCAGGCGGATGATCTCCAGAGCCTCGCGGAACATGGTGTGGCGTTCGGAGACGGCGGGCCAGCCGCGTCCCGTGACGTGTTCGTTGAGGCGCTCGCCGGAGCCGACGCCGAGGACGAAGCGGCCCTCGGAGACGAGCGCCATGGTGGCGGCGGCCTGCGCGACGATCGCCGGGTGGTAGCGCATGCTGGGGCAGGTCACGCCGGTGACCAGGCCGATGCGCTCGGTCCTGGCCGCGATGGCGCCGAGCACGCTCCAGGTGAAGGCGGAGTGGCCCTGCTCGTTCAGCCACGGATGGTAGTGGTCGCTCATCTCGACGAAGTCGAATCCGGCGGCCTCGGCGGCGATGGCCTGTCGGATCAGCTCCTGGGGCCCGTACTGCTCGGTCGCGAGCTTGTAACCGATCTGCATGTGTGCTGCTCCTTCGTCGCTCTCGTCCCACGGGTACCTCCGCCGCCCGACGCGCATGCGCACTGTCCTGCGGGTGGGTGCGGGCGAATGCAGGCGGATGCGGGTGTGACTCGGCCGATGAGGGGAACCGCCGGGTAGCGACACCTCGCTCGATGCCGCGTCGATGACACCTCGCAGGTCGCGTCGCGGGACCGTGCCGACGACGGCTCCCCGGAGCCGCCCGCGTAAGGAGGCAGGTGATGGAGGCACTCTCGGATCTGTCCGTGCTGGTGACAGGCGGCTCCAGGGGGCTGGGGCTGCTGCTGGCGCGGCAGTGCGTGGAGCGGCGCTGCGATGTCACCGTCGCGGCCCGCGACCAGGAGGAGCTCGACCACGCGGTCGGGCTGCTGCGCCGCAGAACACGCGACAACACGGTGACCGGACGGGTGTGCGATGTCACCGACCGGGAGGCCGTCCGCAAGCTGGTGGAGCGGACCGCCACCGACCAGCGGGGGCTCGACGTGGTCCTGGCGAACGCGGGGAACATCCAGGTGGGCCCCGCCGAGGAGTCGGGCACGGAGGCGTTCCGCAGCGCCATGGACACGATGTTCTTCGGCGCGCTGCACACCTCCATGGAGGCGCTGCCGCAGCTGCGCGAGAGCCCGGCGGGCGGCCGTCTCGGGCTGATCGGCTCGGTGGGCGGACTGCTGCCGGTGCCGCATCTGCTGCCGTACTCGTGTGCGAAGTCGGCGGTCGCCGCGCTCGCGGAGGGGCTGCGGACCGAAGTGGCACAGGACGGCGTCAGCGTCACCGCCGTCCATCCGGGGCTGATGCGGACGGGCTCCCACAACCAGGTGGAACTCTCCGGGGACACGGGCAAGGAGTACGCCTGGTTCGCGACGCTCGCGGGCCTGCCCGGGCTGTCCATGGACGCGCTGCGGGCGGCCGAACGCATCGTGCACGCCGTCGAACAGCGGCGGACCCGGGTGGTGCTCACCCCGGCGGCGCAGCTCGGCGCGAAGGCGTACGGGGTGGCACCGACGCTGGTGACCCGCACCAACGAGCTGGTGGCCCGCCTGATGCCGGGGCCGCAGCCCTCCGAGCGGGAGGGCCGCTCCCGCTGGCAGTCCGCCGTCAGCGCACTCAACGACCGGGCGGCGCGCCGCCTCAACCAGACCTGACAGCCACCCCGCGGACCTGCAAGCCACCCCGCGGGCCTGCAAGCCACCCGTCGGGCGGGGCCGCAGGGGCGGTACCGCCCGCGATCCGAGGAGACGTGATGAGGGCCCTCACCTACCAAGGCAAGCGCAACGTCAGCGTGGAGACCGTCCCCGATCCGGAGATCACCCAGCCCGACGACATCCTCGTCCGCGTCACGACGAGCGGGCTCTGCGGCTCCGACCTCCACCTGTACGAGGTCCTGGGGCCGTTCCTGGACCAGGGCGACGTGCTCGGGCACGAGACCATGGGCGTGGTCGAGGAGGTCGGTCCCGAGGTCGCGGCGCTGTCCCCAGGCGACCGGGTCGTGATGCCGTTCAACGTCAACTGCGGCACCTGCTGGATGTGCGAGCAGGGGCTCCAGTCCCAGTGCGAGACCACGCAGGTACGCGAGTACGGCAGCGGCGCGGCCCTGTTCGGCTACAGCAAGCTCTACGGGCAGGTGCCGGGCGGCCAGGCGGAGTTCCTGCGGGTGCCGTTCGGCAACCACCTGCCCATCAAGGTGCCCGAAGGGCCGCCGGACGAGCGCTACGTCTACCTGTCCGACGTGCTGCCGACCGCGTGGCAGGCCGTGGCCTACGCGGACATCCCCCAGGGCGGCAGCGTCACCGTGCTGGGCCTCGGGCCGATCGGTGACATGGCGTGCCGGATCGCGCTGCACCAGGGCGCGGGACAGGTCATCGGCGTCGACCTGGTGCCCGAGCGCCTCCAGCGGGCGCGCCTGCGCGGCGTGCACACGCTCGACCTGCGCGAACACGACGATATCGGGGCCGCCGTACGGGAGCTGACGCACGGGCGCGGCACGGACGCCGCGATTGACGCGGTCGGCATGGAGGCGCACGGGGCGCCGGTCGCCAAGGCGGCGCACCAGGCGGTCGGGCTGCTGCCGGAGGCGCTGGGCCAGAAGATGATGCAGCGCGCCGGGGTCGACCGGCTCGCGGCGCTCAACGCGGCCTTCGACGTGGTGCGGCGCGGCGGCACGGTCTCCCTCTCGGGTGTCTACGGGGGCGCGGCCGACCCGCTGCCGATGCTGAAGCTGTTCGACAAGCAGATCCAGCTGCGCATGGGTCAGGCGAACGTGCACCACTGGGTGGACGACATCCTGCCCCTCCTCACCGACGAGGACCCGCTCGGTGTGGACACCTTCGCCACCCACACCATGCCCCTGGAGAAGGCGCCGGAGGCCTACGGGACCTTCCAGCGCAAGGAGGACGGAATGGTCAAGACGCTGCTGAAACCGTCAGCGGCCTGACACCTCTCGTGGGGGCGCCCCGAAGGGGCGCGGGGAACTGCTCCCCCAGCCTCCGGCCGGGAGGTGCCCCCACCAGCCACAACCCACCCGCGGACCGCACGCTGCGGACAGTGGCACCCCCTTGTCGGCAGGTCCCCGCGCGGCGCGCCGGGCTCAGGCCCAGCGGGCCAGCAGCGCCGCGCAGTAGGTGTCGACCCCCATCGCCGGCGGCGGTGGGGTCGGCGGGTGGATGGCGTGGACGAGGTCGGCCACCTCGTCCGACCAGGCCCGCAGGGGCAACCACGCCGCGACGTGTGCCTGTTCGCGGTCGGTACCGGGGCGGCCGGTGCCGCTGACGTCGTGCCGCATGCGGGGGCGCCCGGGACGGCCGTCCGTCCCGCCTTCCCGCTCCACGACGTGGCGGGTGAAGGTCGCCGCCACGGACACCAGGTCGCGGTCGTCGAAGACCGGCGGCAGCAGTCCTGCCGGCTGGCTGTGGTAGAGGTGCAGGAAGTCCAGGTCGATGAGGGCGTGGGTGACGTCCTCCGGCGCGGTGACGGGCGCGTAGGCGGGACGGTAGGCCGAACCGTCCGTCTCCGGGCTGCCGGTGGCGCTCCAGCCGCAGTGGACGCGCCCGAAGGCGGGCCAGTACGGCCACGTCGCGGCCTCCTCCTGCCGCCCGCCCTGCCGCACCAGGTCGGCGCGCAGGGCGTGCGCCATGGCGGCGGCCCGCTCCGCGTGCTCCTCCTCGCCCGTGAGCGCGGCGAGGTGCACGAAGGTACGGCCCATCGCCAGGAACTCGTTGGTCGGCAGTTCGGCGCCCGCGAAGGAGACCGGCTCCTCGGGCAGCCACCGGTAGCAGCCACGCCGCCCGGACGCGGACTGCCACTGGTGGTCGTGTGCCTGGACGGCCCGCAGGACGGCGTCGAGGTAGCCGTCGAGGCGCGCCCGTACGGACGGCGGTACGGCCTTGTGGGAGGGGTCCTGGCGGGCCAGCCGGACGAGCCCGGCGATCGGATAGGTGATCATGCCCGTCTGCGCCGCGAGGGCGACCCGTGCGGGACACACGGGGTAAGTGCCCGGCTGTACCCGGCGCGGCGGCTCAGCACCCGGGCGCAGCCCGGCACGCAGCCGCCCCTCGGACCGCTCCCCCGCCGCGACGAGCCGCCCGGTGACCGCGCTGCGCTGCTCGTACGCCTCGTAGAGGACGCGGTCGGCGCGGCGCTCGTCGGCCGGGTCCAGGCTGAGGCCTTCGACGGTGAACGGCTGCCGTCCCTGACCGGCGACCGTGAGGGTGAAGCGGCCCTCGCCCCCTTCGGGCCGCACCGTCACCCGCGCGTCCAGCGCGCGGGGTGGGCAGACGGTCACCTCCAGCGCGATCTCGCCCGCCTCGTCGGGCACGGACGCGGTGGCGGCCGTGAACTTGGTCGCCGTGCTCCACACCGGAGCGGAGACCCCGGTGTGGTCGGCGATCCCGCGCACCTCGTCGCGGGCGGCCAGCACGTGGTCGATGAGTTCCGCGAGACGGGTGGCGTAGGCGGGGTTGCCCGTCCGCTCGGCCATCAGCAGATAGCCCTGCATCCGCCAGGAGGTGCCCCAGCCGATGACGCCCGCCTCGTTGTCCCCCGGCACGCCGCCGGTGGTCGAGTTCCGGGTGAGGGTGTCCTCCACCTGGTGGAAGGACCGCGCCCCCACCCGGTGTCTGCGGGCGCGCGTGGGCAGGGAGAACCGCCGCTTGGGACGGACATGGCCGGGAAGGACGCTCATACCGGCAGTAAACCGGCACTTTGCGCCGACCGCGCTCCCAGGGTGGCGAACGGGTAGGCGGGCAGGGCGGGGCAGGACGCCGGCGCCGGCGCTACACCGGGACGCCGGGCTCTCGTCCCTGAGGACGCAGGTCGCGGACGCGGCGGAACTTGCCGACGGAGCGTTCGAGCGTCTCCGGGTCCACCACCCGCACCTCGACGTTCACTCCGACACCGTCCTTGACGCCCCGTACGAGCGCGGCGCGGGCCGCCTCGCGTTCGGGTCCCGTCGCGTCCGCGCGCGCCTCGACCAGCACGCTCAGGTGGTCCATCCGCTCCTGCCTGGTGAGCAGGAGTTGGAAGTGCGGGGCCAGCGCGGGCAGGTCCAGCACGATCTCCTCGATCTGGCTGGGGAAGACGTTCACCCCGCGCAGGATGATCATGTCGTCGCTGCGCCCTGTGACCTTCTCCATGCGGCGGAAGGCGGGCCGCGCCGTCCCCAGCAGCAGCCGCGTCAGATCCCTCGTCCGGTACCTGATGACGGGCAGCGCCTCCTTGGTGAGCGTCGTCAGCACCAACTCGCCGCGCTCGCCCTGATCACCGCAGGGCTCCTCCCCCAGCGGATCGACGAGCTCCGGATAGATGTGGTCCTCCCACAGGTGCAGCCCGTCCTTCGTCTCCACGCACTCCTGCGCGACACCGGGCCCCATCACCTCCGAGAGCCCGTAGATGTCCACCGCGTGCAGCGCGAACCGCTCCTCGATCTCCCGCCGCATCGCCTCCGTCCACGGCTCCGCACCGAAGATGCCCACCCGCAGCGACGTCGTACGCGGATCGACGCCCTGGCGCTCGAACTCGTCCAGCAGCGTGAGCATGTACGTCGGCGTGACCATGATGATGTCCGGACGGAAGTCCTGGATCAGCTGCACCTGCCGCGCCGTCATCCCCCCGGACGCCGGGATGACGGTGCACCCGGCGCGCTCGGCGCCGTAGTGCGCCCCCAGCCCGCCGGTGAACAGCCCGTACCCGTAGGAGACGTGCACCTTGTCGCCGGGCCTGCCGCCCGCCGCGCGGATGCACCGCGCGACCAGATCCGCCCACGTGTCCAAGTCCCGCTGCGTGTAGCCGACGACCGTCGGACGCCCCGTCGAACCGCTGGACGCGTGCAGCCTGCGCACGCTCTCCATCGGCACGCCGAACATCCCGAACGGATACGTGTCGCGCAGGTCCGCCTTCGTCGTGAACGGGAACTTCGCCAGATCGGCGAGCGAA
Source organism: Streptomyces sp. PU-14G (assembly GCF_041028275.1). Classification (NCBI taxonomy): domain Bacteria; kingdom Bacillati; phylum Actinomycetota; class Actinomycetes; order Kitasatosporales; family Streptomycetaceae; genus Streptomyces; species Streptomyces sp. PU-14G. The sequence goes on along the minus strand of NZ_JASKYT010000046.1, from coordinate 19,188 downwards.
CGGCAGTCCTCGGGACGCACACCGGCCGCGTCGAACTTCTTCCGGTACAGCTCGATGTCGTCGTACGCGTGCCGGAGGGTGGCCTGGAGCCGTCGCAACTGGAGGGCCTGGAGATCGGCCTTCGACAGCCGCTCCCCCGCGTCGAGAAAGTCGTCCGTCACGCCGCCTCCCCCGCCGTGCGCGACGGTGTCGCCGTACGGCTGCGCCCCCGGAACTCCGCGACGATCTCGCCCTCTCCGCGCAGCACCGTCACGTCGTACAGGCCACTGCGACCGTAACGCGTGCGCTCCTGTGCCACAGCCCGCAACGCGTCGCCCTCCCACGCGGGCGACACGAACGAGATGTCCGCCCCCGCCGCGACAGTGACCGGACCATGGCTGTTGCAGGCGCAGGCGAACGCCGTGTCCGCCAGGAGGAAGACGTAGCCGCCGTGCGCGGTGCCGTGCCCGTTGACCATCGCACCCGTCACCGTCATGCGGCAGGTGGCAGAACCGGCCCCCTTCTCGACCAGTTCGATACCGAGCGCGGCGGAGGCCCTGTCGGCCTCCCACATCGCCTCCACGGGTCCGTTCCCCACGCCTGACCTCCCGTTTCGCGCCGACCGATCATTCGGTGCGGTCAGTAACGCAGCGGCGCACGGCGCCTGTCAAGACATGCGCAGGGGCCCGCACCGTGCGGTGCGGGCCCCTGTTGGTGCAGTTCGCGTGCCCGTCGCGTCAGTCGCGGAGCGCGTGCCCGACGAACGCCGCCCAGGCGGAGGGGGAGACCGCAAGGGCCGGGATGGCCGTGTCCTTGGAGTCGCGCACATGGATGGTGGCGGGCGTGGTGGCGACCTCCACGCAGGCGTCGTTCTGGGAGCTGCTGTAGCTGCTCTTCACCCAATCGAGAGCAACCTCGATGCAGTTGTCGCCCTGAGAGCTGCTGTAGCTACTCTTGAACCAGTCCAGATCGGCGTTGGCACTCATAACGCTCCTCGCATTCGCTTCAGCAGGCTCAGGGAGTCCGCCGGGGTCAGAGCCTGTGAGCGCAGTTTTGCATACCGCATGTGCAAGCGACTGAGGGATGCTTCCTCCGAGATCAGTTGTCCGGTTTCCTGGCCCTCTGCATAGCCGAACCATCGGTGCTCCGGGGTCTCCAGCAAATACAGCGGCCCGTCCATGCCGGCGTGCTCCGGCTGGACCAGCGGCATGATCTGGAGCTCAACGTTGGACAGTTGCCCCCGACAGATGAGGTGATCGAGCAAGTCTTTGGTGACCTCCTCACCTCCGGTTTGCCGCTCCAGGAGCGCTTGCTCGACAATGAAGCTGAACGTCACCGGCTGCTTGCGGAAGAACAGTTCCTGCCGTTCCATGCGAAGCGCAATTCGCTGCTCGATCTCCTCCTCCGGAGGCAGGGGAGGCACCTGCCGAACAACGGCCCGTGCGTACCCCTCAGTCTGCAAAAGACCCGGCACCATGCGACAGTCGTAGGCGTACAAGCTCAACGCCGTCAGCTCCATCTTGGCCCACTGGCGGAACCACGCCGCCAACCCGTGGCCCCGCGAGAGGAACTTGGACGCCTTCCTCAACGCGCCGAAGGCGTCGAAGACGTCCTCCGCCCGCTCGATGAACCCCGGCGGCGGAAACCGCCGCCCCTGCTCGACGCCCGCGCAGGTACTGAGCGAGTACCCGGACAGCTCCGCCCAGGCCTCCTGGGTGAGGCCCGCCCGTTCGCGGAAGGCCTTCACGACGGCGCCGAACGTCCGCAGACTGTCGGAGCGTTCGGGTTCCTTGCCGCAGCCCTCCGGGCCCTGTTCCTCGTCGGTCATTTTCCGCCACCTCCCTGAGCTGACCCAGGGTTACGGCTCCCGGAGCATTCTGTCCACACTCCGTACCCCTACGCTCGCGCAGCGTAGGGGTTGCTGACCTGGTTGAGGGGGCGGCGGGGGCGCGACCGTGGCGCGCATGCAGCAGCGTCGCTCACCGTCTCCCGTACCCGCGTCCGCTACCGAGCGTATGTTCGTACAGCGGTTCTCCGCCACCCCGCGCGGCGCCCGCCTGGCGCGATTGCTCGCCCTGCACGAGTGGGACAGCTGGGGCGTGCCGTACGGGAGCAGAGCGTCCGAGGAGGCGGCAACCGTCCTCGGGGAGCTGGCCGCGAACGCGGTGGTGCACGGCCGCGTGGCCGGAAGGGACTTCGAACTCGCCCTGGACCTGCCGCAGCCGGGCACGCTCCTCATCGAGGTGACCGACACGAGGGGCGAGGCGCTGCCGACGCCCGCGCCGGTGCCGCCGCGCTCCGACGCGGAGTCGGGGCGCGGGCTGGTGCTGGTCTCCGCGCTGGCCAAGGACTGGGGCGTGCGGCCCCGTACGCCCGCCGCTCCCGGCAAGACGGTGTGGGCCCACTGCGCGTGCCCCCTCGGCGCGGGGAGGATGTTCTTCTGGAGGTGAGATCCCACCTCGGCACCATCGGTAACCTGACCGGCGGGGGCGACCGCCCCCGCCGGACCGCACCGCGAGGAACCCATGCACGACAGCCGCCGCCATCTGCCCCAGCTACTCGGTGAGGCGCGGCGCTGGTTCGACGAGGCGCTGCTGGCGGCGTTGGCGGAGGCAGGTGCCGAGCCGGTGTCACCGACCCAGGCGCAGTTGTTCGCCGCGCTGGATGCGGAGGGCACCACCGTCGCCGCGCTGGCCCGGCGGATGGGTGTCACCCGGCAGACGGCGCACCAGGCCGTGCACGGGCTGGTCGCCGCCGGTCTGCTGGAGCAGACCCCCGATCCGGCTTCCGCGCGGCAGCGGCTCATCCGGCGCACCCGGGAGGGCGAGCGGGTCCACGTGCAGGCGGAGCGGATTCTGGACGAGCTGGAGGCGCGCCTCGCCCAGCGGATCGGCGCGCAGGCCGTCGCCGCGCTGCGGGCGGCGCTGGAGGCCCCGTGGGGGCCGCCGCCCGCAGCCGGGGGCGCGGCGGCGTCAGCCGCCGACTGACAGCTCGCTCAACCCGCCCGCGAAGGGCGCCGCACGCCAGTTCTCGATGGCCGGCTCCAGCGCGTCCACGAGCAGGGGAAGCTGCGGCGCGAGCGCGAGGCAGGCCACCGTACGGGACGCACCCACGGCGTTGACGAGGCTCAGCACGCGCTTGTCCAGCTCCCGCATTCCGTGGCGCCGCACGGCGGAGTCGTACGCGGCTTCGCCGTCGGGGCCGAGGCCCGCCAGGTCCCACTCGGCAGGTCCGAGGGTGACCAGTTCGAAGTCGGAGTACAGCTCGCCGTCCGCGGTGGTGACGATGTTGACCGCCGGGGCGTCTCCGTGGATCGGCTGGAAGTCGACGCCGGGGAACGCCGCCTCGAACCCCGCGCGGGAGCGGACGAGGGGTTCCAGGATCTCCCACTCCCGCCGTGCCCGGTCCAGGTCGGCCGGCGGGAGGAGGTCGGGGCGCTCCCGAAGCACGGCGAGTCCCTCGGTGACGAACTCCGGTTCGGCGGCCGAGAGGAACGGCAGCTCCCCCGGGTAGGCGCGCAGCGCGGCGTGCAGGTCGGCGACGAGGCCGCAGTTGCGCACGAAATCGGGCTCTGCGCCGCTGTCCTGCTCGACGTACTGCCAGAACGTCATCGAGAAGCCGTCGCGCCGCACGGGTGCGTGCGGCACGAGCGGGCTCGGCGGGATCACCGGAGTGCCCGCTTCCGCGAGCCACCTGACCACGTCGAGTTCCCGCCGCTGCCGCGCCGCCTGGGTGTCCGCGTCGGCGTACGACGGCAGCACCGTGGGCACCCTGACCACCACGGGTGAGGGAGCGAGGTGCACGACGACGGAGAACACGTCGTGGAGCACCCTCGCGTCGGTGACCGTGAGTCCGAGGTCGCGCCCTGCGGCGACGGCCGCGTCCAGAGCACGGGACGTCCGGGCGGCGAGCTGGTCAGGGGTCAGAAATCCTGGCATGGCGACGATGGTGCCACGTTCGCGTGACGAGCCGCGCGGCTCTGCCCCCCCGTCGACCTCAGCTCTCGCCCGGTGGCTCCGTTCCCTCCCGCAGCGCGTCCGCCGCTTCCCGCAGCCGGTCCGCGTCCCAGCCGCCGCGGCGCCACGGGCGGTCGGGGTCGGGTGGCGGCCGGAAGGCTGCCAGCAGCGGCAGCACCCCGTCCACGGTGTGCCGGGCGCTCCCGAGAACCTCGCGGACGACGACGAGCGCGGAGCGCGGCGGCACGTGAGCGGCGAACAGCCGCTCCAGCAGCGCCGGGATGCCGCCGTCCGTGAAGGCGGTACGGCACTGCTCGACGAGGGGGGCCAGCCAGCGGGCGGACAGCTCGTAGCGCGAGGCGGGCTCTCCGCCGCCGTCGTCGGCCGCGAACGTGGGGGCCAGTGCGGTGGTGAGCCGGTCCGGCCAATCGGCCGGGGGCGCGTCGTGCGCGAAGTCGGGCGGGCCCGCGATGTGCGGGTGTTCCTTGGCGAACTCGAACCACTCCACGCACTGAGCGGCGTACGCGAGGTCGCCCAACAAGACGGGATTGCGGTCGTACAGTCCGTCCTCGACGTCCCGGAAGACCGCGCGGAACAGGTCGAAGGGGAGCGTGACGGAGGGGTCCTCGGCGAGCAGAACCGCGTCGTAGAGGTCCTTGCCCTCCGGGTAGGCGTCGCTGACCAGCCAGAGCAGCTTCCAGGCGAGCGACAGTTCACGGGACGCCGCGCGGACGGTCAGCGGCTCGCCCGCCACGCCCGCCGGGCGCGGAACCCGCGTGCGTACGGCGGGGGCGGGAAGCGTCTCGTTGAAGACGAAGTCGAGCTGGACGGTGCCGCCGGGCAGGCCCTCGGCCGTCCACGGGATGACGAGACGGCGGCCCGGCACCCGGTCGTAGGTCCAGATCTCGTCGCGGGCCGCGTTGTCCGCGTCCAGCCTGACGGGGCCGCGCGCCGCGTGGGAGGCCGCCTCGGCGGCGCGGGCGAGCTCGTCGAGCATCTGTCCGGTGCGCGTGTCGGTCACCTGCCAGCCGGACGGCTCCACGACGAAGTCGAGATCGCCGGGCTCGCGGGCCGCCTCCGCGTACCAGGCGCGCAGCAGCACACTGCCGCGCAGCACCAGGTGGTCCGCCCACGCGGAGGAGGCGACGGCGGCCAGCGCCAGGTCCAGCGCACACCGCCGAGCCGCGTACCAGCGCTCTCCCGTCTCCGCGTCCGCGAACTCCGGGTCCCCCAGCCGCATCGCTTTGGCGTGGTGCGCCGCGGAGGGGTCGAACACCGGGCGCTGCACCACGTTCCGACCGCCGAGGACGGGCCGGAGCGTGGGCGGGAGTTCGAGCGCGGCCCGCGTGTCCTCGTCCAGCTCCCGCTGCGGCACCGTCTCCTGGGCCGCCCACGGCCCGAAGCCGAACTTCCGCCAGCCCGCCGCCGCGTACGCGCGCGGCCTGGTGATCGCCGCTCCGCCTTCGGCTATCCATCCCTCGTCCAACGTCTCCGCGCTGTCGTGGACGACGAACTCCCGTTCCGTGGAGAGGATCTCGTGCCGGAGGGAGCTCAGGTGCGCGAGCAGGTCGTTCAGCCGCCGTCCTGCCGTCTCGTCACCGACCTCGCGGCAGCGCTGGGTGACGAAGTACTCCCGCTGCCCGTCCGCGCGGGTCCGGCGCGCGTTGCGGGAGAGGTGCGCGTCGTGCCGGACGACCAGCCGGGCCAGCCGGGCGAGCTCGCCGCCGGTGCCGCCATGGCCGGTGCCGGAGTCGATGTCGCCTGTGCCACTGCCGGAGTGGACGGTGCCGGTGCCGGAGTCGACGTCGCCGGTGCCGGCTTCCGGTGGGAGCAGCAGTTTCACATGGTGTTCGAAGTAGTAGGTCGGGCCGAGCGCGGCGCCCTCGTCGTCGGTGCCCGGCACTCCGGACGCCCACGGCGCTGCCTCGATCTTGACCCGGACCACGGGAGCGCCCACGGCGGCCAGCTCCCGCGCCGCCGCCTGCGCCGTTTCGTGGACCGCCTCGAACCCGCCCTCGGCGGCGAGCGTGACCATGGGCTGGTCCGGGGTGCGACCGCGGTCGAGGACGATGCGGGCGTACTTCCACGCCCGTTCGGCCGCGTACGCCGCGAGCGCGCCGGACTCCACGGCCGGACTGGCGCCGTCGACGGTCAGATGGATCTCGAATGCGCCCGAGAAGGCGGGCGTGTGGGCGAAGGCGGCGGAGAGGTCGGACACGCGTGCGATCGTCTCAGGTGGCGGGGCAGCGCTCCGACACCCGGGAGGGGGATGCGACACCCGGGAGAGGGATTTGTGGGGGCGCGTTGCGGCACTGCCGTTCCTCAGGGTGCCGGAAAGGCGGACGATACCGCCGACATTCCCGTTCCGGGTCATGCCCGGTCAAAAGAGGTGTTCGATGCCCCGTACCGCCACCCGTCGCAGCGTCCGCAGGACCTTCCTCGCCGCCTGCGCCGCCACGGCTGCCGCCCTCGCTCTCGCCGCGCCCACCGCGCAGGCGGCACCGTCCGAGCCCACGCCCCAGATTTACGCGCCCTCCGAGCCCACACACCGGATCGCGCCGTCCGAGCCCACACCGCAGATCTACGCGCCGCCGGCCGCCTCACCCCAGGCGCAGGACCGCCACACGGGCCCCGAGATCCGCCGCTTCCTGGGCTGGTTCTACGGAGAGCACGGGCCGACCGACCAGCAGCGCGAGAAGTGGGTCTCGGACTTCCTCAAGGAGAAGCAGCAGCAGAACCCCGACCACGACGTCATCCTGTGCGCCCAGAACGCGCCGCGGAACATCGAGGTCGGCCCCGTGACCGTCGCGCAGTCCGCCGGCTTCGGCTGGGCCACGGTCACCGCCTACTGGACCGACGGCACCACCAGTACCTCCACCGCCTACGTCGCCCTAGACTCCCACCCGATCGAGCTGCACGACGTCGTGTGCGCTGAGTGAGACGGACAGACGGAGCGACCCATGGGGATACGGACCGGGGAACGCCGGGAACGCGGTGGGCCGCACGCCTGGCCCACCACGGAGGCGGAAGCGGTGGCCCTCCAGGAACGGCTGCGCGAGGCCGCCGACCTGACGGCTGAGGGGCCCTCCCCCGACCAGGTGCGCACCGTCGCGGGCGTGGACGTGGCCTACGCGGACGGCGGCGGCCTGGTGGCCGCCGCCGTCGTCCTGGACGCGGCCACCCTCCAGGTCGTGGAGGAGTCCGTACACGCGGGACGCACGGACTTCCCCTACGTTCCCGGGCTGCTGGCCTTCCGGGAACTGCCCTCGGTGACCGCGGCGCTGGACGGCCTGACCTGCCGCCCCGACGTGCTCGTGTGCGACGGCTACGGCATCGCACACCCACGTCGCGCGGGACTCGCCGTCCACCTGGGCGTACTGACCGGCATCCCCTGCTTCGGGGTCGCCAAGACGCCTTTCCTCTTCGACTTCGAGCAACCCGGCCGCGAGCGCGGCTCCTTCTCCCCGCTCACGAGCGAGGGCGAGGAGGTCGGCCGCGCCGTGCGCACCCAGGACGGCGTCAAGCCCGTCTTCGTCTCCGTCGGCAGCGGCATCGGCCTGGAGCACGCGACCGCCCTCACCCTCCGGTTGGCCCCCACCTACCGCCAGCCGGAGACCACCCGCAGGGCCGACCATCTCGCGGGCCGCCACCTGGCGGCAGCCGGCCAGGTGTGAAGGCGGCAGCCGGCCAGGCGTGAAGGGGAGGGCGAGGCGGGTCACACCGTGGTCTCTTCCGGGTCGGCCGAGGCCGATGCCGGTGTCGTCGGCGTTGGTGTCGTCGTCGGCGGCGGCGTCGTCGGCGGCGGCGTCGTCGGCGCGGTCGCGGCCGAGCGACGCGCGGTGACCAGATGCCACAGCAGGGCCACAGCCGTGACGCCGGCCGCCACCGGCCCCAGTTCGGCGGGGGCGAGCCCGAACCCCTCCTGCGCCAGCCCGCCGAGGCCGCCGCCGAGGGCGATGCCGACGTAGAGCGCCGCGGAGTTGAGACCGAGGAGGACCGGCGCCGCCGCGGAGCCGAGGGCGACGAGGCGGTGCTGCTGCGGGACGACGACGATGCCGAGGGTCACGCCCCAGACCGCCGCCCAGACCAGGGCAGGCGCGAGGGCACGGACCGCCAGCGGGGTCAGCGCCAGGGCGGCAGTCGCGAGGGCGAGGGTGCCGGTGAGGACGCGGGCGGAGTCGTGGCGGTCGACCAGGCGCCCTGCGGTGATGTTCCCGGCCAGGATGCCCACACCCCAGGCCAGCAGGGTCCAGATCAGGAGCGACTGGTCGCCGCCGGTGGCCTTTCGCAGGGCCGGGGCGATGTACGTGTAGAGGGTGTAGGCGCCCAGGAAGGCCAGCGAGGTGACCGCCAACAGCGCCAGCACGCGGCCCTGCTTGAGCGGACCCAGGCGGTCGGGCAGTGAGGCGGCGGGGAGTGTCACCCGGGGCAGGCCGACAGCGATGCCGCCGGCCGCCAGCAGGCCGACCCCGGCGACGGCCCACAGGGTGAGGTGCCAGTCGGCGCGACCGATCAGCGTGCCGAGCGGCAGCCCCAGCGCGGTCGCCAGGGTCAGGCCGCCCAGCACGAAGGCCAGCGCTCGGCCTCGGCGGTCCGGTGGAGCGATGGCCGCCGCCGTGCTGGAGGCGGCGGAGTTGATGGTGCCCGCTCCGACGGCGGTGGCGACGCGTGCGGCCATGACCATCGCGTAGCTGGTTCCGAGGGCGGTGGCGGCGTTGCCGGCCACGAACACCCCCAGGGCGATCAGGAGTGCGGCGCGCCGGTTCAGGCCGCTGGTGAGGGCCCCCATCACTGGCGCCGACACCGCCATCACCAGGGCGAAGACCGTCACCAACTGGCCGGCTGCCGCGGTGGATACGCCCAGGTCGTCGGCGATGGAGGGGAGCAGGCCCGCGATGACGTAGCTGTCGGTGCCGACGGCGAACGTCGCCAGGGCCAGGGGGAGGAGCCGTTTCAGCATGGATCGTGCCGCCTTTCCGGAGCACTGCGGAGGTCGGTGACCGGCACTGTAAGCAATGCATGGATGCTTGTCCATGCATCAATGTATGGATAGGCTGGGTACCGTCACGGACGGAGGGAAGCGATGCGTGAGGTGTCCCAGCCGGCGACCGAGGCGATCCGGATGGTGGAGGTGCTGCGTGCGCTGGCCGATCCGGTGCGGCTGGAGATCATCCAACGGCTCGCCGTGACCGGCGAGGAGAGCTGCAACGCCATCGGCGGCGACCTCGACGTCCACCAGACGACGCTCTCCCACCACTACCGGGTGCTGCGCGAGGCGGGTGTCACCTGGACGACCGTCAAGGGCCGCACCCGGCTGATACGGCTGCGCCGCGACGACCTGGACGCGCTGTTCCCCGGCCTGCTCGACTCCGTACTGGCCGGGGACCGCCACACGCGCCCAGCCGCGGAAGGCTGATGCCGCGGGCGTCCGCCCCGGCCCGTCAACCCCACGCGCCGCGGTGCTCCGTTGGACGGAGAGTGCAAGGTCACACCCGTGCCCCCTGCTACTCGCGAGTTGGCTCACCTAATCTGCGGCCATGACGGTCCCGCCTGAAGAAGGGCTTCGTCTCGCTCAGGACTTTCCGGACGCGACACACGAGCAGTGGCAGCAGCTCGTCGCCGGAGTTCTGCGCAAGACGGGAGCGACGGCCTTCGACGACGCCGCGCCCGAGTCCGCCCTCACCACGACGCTCGCCGACGACATCAGGGTGCGCCCCCTCTACACCCGCGACGACGCGGGAGGACCCGCGGGGCTGCCAGGGTTCGCCCCCTTCACCCGCGGTGCGCGCGCCGAGGGCAACACGGCCCGGGGGTGGGACGTACGGCAGCGGCACGCCCGCGCCGACATCGAGGGGACCCGCAGGGCGGTGCTCGACGACCTTTCGAGCGGCGTCGGCTCACTGTGGCTGGCCGTGGGCGCCACCGGGCTGCCCGTCGCCGGGCTGGCGCGGGCTCTGGAGGGCGTCTACCTCGACCTGGCACCCGTCGTACTGGAGCCGGGTGCCGCGTTCGGTCCCGCGTCCGCCGAACTGCTGCGGCTGCGCGGGCAGCTGACCGGCCAAGCAGTGCCCGCGCCCGGCAGCGTGCTGGGCGCCGACCCGCTGGGGCACGCCGCCCGCACGGGCGCCCACGACACGGTGCCCGAGCTGCGCCGGGAGGCCGCCGAGCTGGCGGTGCGCTGCGCCGAGGACGAACAGGGGCTGCGTACCTACGTGGTGGACACGCTCCCCTACCACGAGGCGGGCGGTACCCCCGCGCGGGAGCTGGCGTGTGCGCTGGCCACCGGGGTGGCCTACCTGCGCGACATGACCCGGGCCGGGCTCCAGGTGGCACAGGCCTGTGGCCAACTGGAGTTCCGGTACGCGGCAACCGCCGACCAGTTCACCACCATCGCCACGCTGCGGGCCGCGCGCAGGCTGTGGGCGCGCGTGGCGCAGGCGTGCGGCGCTCCGGCACCCGCCGGAGCCCAGCGGCAGCACGCGGTGACCTCTCCCGTGATGATGACGCGCCGCGACCCGTGGGTGAACATGCTGCGCACGACGGTCGCCACGCTGGCCGCCGGAGTCGGCGGCGCCGACGCGGTCACCGTACTGCCGTTCGATGACGCGCTGGGGCTGCCCGACGCCTTCGCGCGGCGCATCGCCCGCAACACCTCCGCCATCCTCCTGGAGGAGTCCCACTTGGCCGGGGTGATCGACCCCGCGGGCGGCTCCTGGTACGTGGAAACCCTCACCGACGAGCTGGCGCACACGGCGTGGGCGCACTTCCAGGAGATCGAGGCCGCCGGCGGCATGGCCGCCGCACTGCGCGACGGACTGATCGAGCAGCGCCTGCGTGAGAGCTGGGACCTGCGCACCACCGCGCTGGCCCGGCGCAGCGAACCGGTCACCGGCGTCAGCGAGTTCCCCCTGCTGGACGAGCGGCCCGTCACCCGCGAGCCCGCACCGCAGCCGCCCGGCGGGGGGCTGCCCCGCGTGCGCCGGGACGACGCGTACGAGGCGCTGCGCGTCCGCTCGGACAAGCACCTGGAGGCCACCGGGGCGCGCCCGAAACTCTTCCTGGCCGCGCTCGGCCCCGCCGCGGCGCACACGGCCCGCGTCTCCTTCGTCGCCAACCTCGCCCAGGCGGGCGGCATCCAGCCGGTACACGATCCGGTGACGGTGGACGCCGCCACCGTGAGCGCCGCCTTCACCGCCAGCGGCGCCACGGCGGCGTGCCTGTGCTCCAGCGACACGCTCTACGCCGAGGAGGCCGCGCAGGTCGCCACCGCGCTCAAACAGGCGGGCGCGGCGCGGGTGCTCCTCGCGGGGAAGCCGGACGCGGACCGGCGCGAGGCGTACCGGGCCGCCGGTGTCGACGAGTTCGTCCACGCGGGCGGTGACGCCGTCGCCGCCCTCACCTTGCTCCTCGATCGCATGGGGGTCGACGCATGAGCCAGCAGCCGAGCGGAGCGGAACACTCCGCCGCGATCCCGGACTTCACCACCGTCGGCCTCGAAACCGAAGGCGACGGCGACGGCGAGCGCGGCTCCGCCGCCGAGCGGGAACCCGACGGCGAGCGGTGGCGGGAGGCCGTCAAGGAGCGCACCGGGCACTCCGTCGACGACCTGGCGTGGCACACCCCCGAAGGCATCGCCGTCAAGCCCCTCTACACCGAGGAGGACCTCCGCGGCCTCGATTTCCTGGAGACGTACCCGGGCATCGCCCCCTACCTGCGCGGCCCGTACCCGACGATGTACGTCAACCAGCCCTGGACGATCCGCCAGTACGCGGGCTTCTCCACGGCCGAGGAGTCCAACGCCTTCTACCGCCGCAACCTGGCGGCAGGACAGAAGGGCCTCTCGGTCGCCTTCGACCTGCCCACCCACCGCGGCTACGACAGCGACCACCCGCGTGTGACCGGCGACGTCGGCATGGCGGGCGTGGCGATCGACTCGCTCTACGACATGCGGCAGCTCTTCGACGGCATCCCGCTGGACCGGATGACCGTCTCGATGACGATGAACGGCGCCGTCCTGCCGGTGCTGGCGCTCTACATCGTCGCCGCGGAGGAACAGGGCGTACCGACGGAGAAGCTGGCCGGGACCATACAGAACGACATCCTCAAGGAGTTCATGGTCCGCAACACCTACATCTATCCGCCGCAGCCCTCCATGCGGATCATCTCCGACATCTTCGCCTACACCTCGCAGAAGATGCCGCGCTACAACTCCATCTCCATCTCCGGCTACCACATCCAGGAGGCGGGTGCGACGGCCGACCTGGAGCTGGCGTACACGCTGGCCGACGGCGTGGAGTACCTGCGCGCCGGGCTGGACGCGGGCATGGACGTCGACGCGTTCGCTCCCCGCCTGTCGTTCTTCTGGGCGATCGGGATGAACTTCTTCATGGAGGTCGCCAAGCTGCGCGCGGCGCGCCTGCTGTGGGCGAAGCTCGTGGACAAGTTCGAGCCGAAGAACCCCAAGTCCCTCTCGCTGCGCACCCACTCGCAGACCTCGGGCTGGTCGCTGACGGCGCAGGACGTCTTCAACAACGTCACCCGTACGTGTGTCGAGGCGATGGCCGCCACCCAGGGCCACACCCAGTCGCTGCACACCAACGCGCTGGACGAGGCGCTGGCGCTGCCCACCGACTTCTCCGCCCGCATCGCCCGCAACACCCAACTGCTGCTCCAGCAGGAGTCGGGCACCTGCCGGGTGATCGACCCGTGGGGCGGCAGCGCCTACGTGGAGCGGCTCACCCACGACCTGGCGGCGCGGGCCTGGCAGCACATCGAGGAGGTCGAGGCGGCGGGCGGCATGGCCAAGGCCATCGACGCGGGCATTCCCAAGCTGCGCGTGGAGGAGGCCGCGGCCCGCACCCAGGCCCGGATCGACTCGGGACGGCAGCCGGTCATCGGCGTCAACAAGTACCGGGCGGGCAGCGACGAGGAGATCGACGTCCTCAAGGTCGACAACTCCTCGGTCCGCGCCCAGCAGGTGGCCAAGCTGCGGCGGCTGCGGGAAGAACGCGACGAGGACGCCTGCCGCGCCGCGCTGGAGACCCTCACGCGGGCCGCGGGGGCGGCGTCCGGGCCAGGGCTGGAGAACAACCTGCTGGCCCTGGCCGTGGACGCGGCGCGCGCCATGGCCACCGTCGGGGAGATCTCCGAGGCGCTGGAGAAGGTCTACGGGCGGCACTCGGGGCAGATCCGTACGATCTCCGGTGTGTACCGCGAGGAGGCAGGAGTGTCGTCATCCCTGGCCCGCACCCGGGAGGTGGTGGACGCCTTCGAGGAGGCGGAGGGCCGCAGGCCGCGGCTGCTGGTGGCCAAGATGGGCCAGGACGGGCACGACCGGGGCCAGAAGGTGATCGCCACCGCGTTCGCCGACCTCGGCTTCGACGTCGACGTCGGCCCCCTCTTCCAGACCCCGGCCGAAGTGGCACGGCAGGCGGTCGAGGCGGACGCGCACATCGTGGGCGTCTCCTCACTGGCGGCCGGGCACCTGACCCTCGTACCGGCGCTGCGGGAGGAACTGGCGGCGGCCGGGCGCGACGACATCATGATCGTCGTCGGCGGGGTGATCCCGCCCGCCGACATCGAACCGCTGCACGAGGCGGGCGCGACGGCCGTCTTCCCCCCTGGCACGGTCATCCCCGAGGCCGCGTACGACCTGCTGCGCAAGCTGGCCGCCTCGCTAGGCCACGACGAGTTGGCCGAGGCGGCGGAGACGACACCCTCGACGGACTCCGCGGAGCCCGCGGAGGGCGTGGAGGGCGTGGCGGGCTCCGGGGGCTCGGCGGTGGCGGAGGGTAAGGGCTGAGCGCGTGCCCCGGACCATCGACCCCGACGACTACGCGAAGGGCGTACTGGCGGGATCCCGCGCGTACATCGCGCGGGCCATCACGCTGGTGGAGTCCCGCAGGGCCGACCACCGGGAGCAGGCGCAGCAGTTGCTGACGACGCTGCTGCCGCACGCGGGCGGCGCCCGGCGCGTCGGCATCAGCGGCGTACCCGGTGTCGGCAAGTCGACGTTCATCGACGCGCTGGGCACCCTGCTGACCGAGCGCGGCCACCGGGTGGCGGTCCTCGCCGTCGACCCGTCCTCCACCCGGACCGGCGGCTCCATCCTGGGCGACAAGACCCGGATGGAGCGGCTCGCCGTCAACCCGGACGCGTTCGTCCGCCCCTCCCCCACCGCAGGCACGCTCGGCGGCGTCGCGAAGGCCACCCGCGAGACGATGATCGTGATGGAGGCCGCGGGCTACGACGTCGTCCTCGTCGAGACCGTCGGCGTCGGCCAGTCGGAGGCGACCGTCGCCCAGATGGTGGACTCCTTCCTGCTGCTCACCCTCGCCCGCACGGGCGACCAACTCCAGGGCATCAAGAAGGGCGTGCTGGAACTCGCCGACGTACTGGCCGTCAACAAGGCCGACGGCCCGCACGAGCGCGACGCCCGCTCGGCCGCCCGCGAACTGGCGGGCGCGCTGCGGCTGATGCGGTCGGCCGACGCCTCCTGGACGCCGCCCGTCCTCACGTGCAGCGGCCAGGAGGGCACCGGGCTCGACGAGGTGTGGGAGCGCGTCGAGAGGCACCGCGCCGTCCAGGAGTCCACCGGGGAACTGGCCGCCAAGCGCCGGGACCAGCAGGTCGAGTGGGTGTGGTCCATGGTCCGCGACGACCTGCTGGGCCGCCTCGAACAGCACCCCGAGGTACGGCGCCTCGCCCCCCTGCTGGAAGAGCGCGTCCGCGAGGGCTCCCTGACGGCCACACGCGCCGCCCAACGGATCGTGGAGACCTTCGGCTGGGGGCCCGCGGACTGAACCCCCGCTGTGGCCCTCGCCACCCCGCAGGAGGGCCGCCCGGTGTGCGTCGTAGGGTCGTGCTCATGGCCAACCGCCCCAGCACCAGCACGAGTCCGCGCGACGGAGACGACGCCGCACACGCCGAAGAGGACAGGCAACGCATCAGGGAACTCTTCACCGAACTGGAAGCGGCCTTCGCACAGGCCGACGCCGCACGGTTCGACGCGCCGTTCGCCGCAGACGTCGTCTTCACCGCGGTCGACGGAGCGCGTTTCGCCGGCTGGGAAGCGCTCCACGCCTACCACCGGGACCGGCTGAGCACGCCGACCGACGCCATCACCACCTGGTACGAGCTGGAGCACATCGCCTTCCCCGCCCCCGACGTCGCCGTGGTCGCGCTGCGCCAGCCCATCGAGGTGGCCGGCAGCCGCCGCGCCAACGTGGGCACATGGACGCTGATCAAGAGGGACGGCTCGTGGTGGGTCAGCGCCGCGCAGAACACAGGCGTCGCCACTCCTTGAACACGCATCGGTCCGGCCGAAGCCTCGACGGCTCGACGAGCTTCCCGCAGCGGATGACCGTCGACTACGTGCGGGTCACCACCGGCGGCTGACCCGCGCGGGCGCGCAAGAGCCCGAGGCGGGAGAGGGGCACCGGGCCACATCGTGAGACCCCCATTCCCCTCACGGCGTGCCGCGTTGACCATGATCCGGCTGCGGAACATCGGGTTTCCGCAGGTCGGACGGGAGACGAACGATGGACAACCCGGCACCTTTGGTGCACACGGCCATCGCCATCACGGCGGTGGTCGTGCTCATCCTCAAAGCGAAGGTCAACCCCGCGCTGGCGCTCGTACTCGGCGCCGTCTACCTCGGCCTCGCCGGCGGCCTGGGCGCCGCACGCACGCTGGAGACCGTCAACAAGGGCTTCGGCGACCTGATGGCCGAGGTGGGCCTCCTCATCGTCCTCGGCGTGCTGCTGGGCACCCTGCTCTCCGCGCTCGGCGCCATCGAGAAGCTGGTCACCCTGCTGCTGCGGACACTGGGCCCCAAGCGGCTTCCCTACTCCTTCGCCGTCACGATGGGCACCGTGCTGCAGTCCATCTTCGCCGATGTGCTGCTCGTGATGACCGCCCCGCTCGCCCGGTCGCTGGGCACCCGCATCGGTCCCGGCGGGCTCGCCCGGATGGCAGCTGCCATGGCACTGGGGGTCGAGGTCGGCATCGCGCTGTCGGTGCCCGGCATCGGCGCGCTGGCCCTGGCGGGCCTGCTGGACATCCCGCTGGGCATCATGCTCCTCTACGGCTTCCCCCTGGCGGCCGTGACCATCCTGCTGACCCTGCTGCTGTTCAGCGCGCTGGTCAAGCGCGGCTTCTGGAACCCGGACCGGGACGAGAGCGCGACCGCCCAGGGGGCCGCGGCCGTACGGGAGGGCGTGGCCGTACGGGAGGGCGTGGCCGCCCAGGAGAGCGCTTCCGCCCATGACGGCGTGACCGCTCATGACGGCGTGACCGCCCATGACGGCGTGACCGCCGACG
Source organism: Streptomyces sp. PU-14G (assembly GCF_041028275.1). Classification (NCBI taxonomy): domain Bacteria; kingdom Bacillati; phylum Actinomycetota; class Actinomycetes; order Kitasatosporales; family Streptomycetaceae; genus Streptomyces; species Streptomyces sp. PU-14G. Next base: position 2,932 of record NZ_JASKYT010000046.1, on the reverse strand, counting down.
AGAGCGCGACCGCCCAGGGGGGCGCGGCCGTACGGGAGGGCGTGGCCGTGCACGAGGGTGTGGCGGTGCGCGGCGATGCGGTCGTGCACGAGGGCGCGGGAGTTGGTGGCGCGGCAGTGGCACGCGGTGACGCCGGGGCCGCACGCGGCGACGGCACCGCGCCACCGCTGGGGCTCTCGCTCACGCCGCTGCTGCTGGCCCTCGTCCTGATCGCGGCCGGTGCCTTCGCCCAGGTCGCCGGCTGGAACTCGCCCGTCGTCGGCTTCCTCGGCGACCCGGTCGTCGGGCTGCTGACGGGGCTGATCCTCGCCTGCCTCGTCGCACGCCGCCGCCTGCCCGCCGGGGCGATCGGTGAGGCGTTCGGAGAAGGCTTCCGCACCAGCGGCCAGATCCTGGTACTGACCGGGGTCGGCGGCTCACTGGCCGCCGTGGTGGAGGCGGTGGGGCTGGGCGACCTGATCAAGGACTCGTTCTCGGCCGGCACCTGGGCACCGCTCGCCTTGGTGTGGCTGATCGCCGCCGTCCTGCACATGGCGATCGGTTCGGTCACCACCTCCGCCATCACGGCAGCGGGCATCCTCGCCCCCGTGGCGCCGAGCCTGGACGTCCAGCCGGTGCTGATCGCACTCGCCGCGGGCGCGGGCTCGCTGTTCGCCATCCACGCCACGAGCAACACCTTCTGGCTGTTGCAAACCCTGCTCGGGCAGACGACGCGGGGCACGCTGAAGACGGTCACGCTGACCGTCTCGGGTGCGTCCGTGATCGCGCTGGGACTGATACAGACGGCGAGTCTCGTGATGTGAGAAGCCGGTGTGGGTCGGGGAAACCTGGGAATCGTCGCTACGGTTTCCTCGACCGCCGGAAACCTCTCTGGGGAGGGGCACCGAAAGCCTGGAACAGTGGTCAACGCCTCTTCACGCTACGGATTTCGTCGAATGGAGGTCTTGACTCCACTTCTCCGCAACCGCTTGTATGCGCTGACCGGAACGCGTGTCCGGCACCGCACATCCCGCACCGCGCCCGCGGTGCCGCACCGGAGGCGATACCGCTCCCCCGCCCAGTACGCGCCGTACCTCCGTACGCAGTACGAACGGAACCGCATGACCGACACCCACGAAGACACCAGCCGGCCCCGGCTCACCCGCTCGATAGGCGTCGTGGGCGGCACACTCCTCACCCTGTCCTGCCTGACTCCGGCCTCGTCACTTTTCGTGATCGTGCCGGATTCCTTCGGCGCCCTCGGTACGGGAACGGCCCTCACCCTCGCCATCGCCGCGCTGCTGTGCGTCGGCGTCGCCTTCACCTACTCCGAACTCGGCACGCTCATCCCGTCCTCCGGCGGCGAGTACGCCATGGTCGGCACCCTGATGGGCAGGCTGGCGGGCTGGCTGGTCTTCGTCCTGTCGCTGATCGTCGTCATGATCGTGCCGCCCATCATCGCCCTGGGCACCGCGGACTACCTCGCCCCTCTCGTGCAGCTCGACCCGCGCGTCGCGGCTGCCTCCGTGATGCTGCTGTCCACCGCCATGGGCCTGCTCGACCTGCGGGCCAACGCCTGGATCACCGGGATCTTCCTGGCGCTGGAGGTGGTGGGCGCCGCCATCGTCGCCTTCCTCGGCTTCACCCACACCCAACGCCCCGCCTCCGTCCTCCTCCACCCCGTCATGGACTCAGGACACGGCCACACCAGCCCCGTCACGGCCGGTCTGATCGTCACGGGCCTGGCCACCGCGCTGTTCATCCTCCAGGGCTTCACCACCGCCGTGTACCTGGCCGAGGAGATGGAGAACCCGCGCCGCACCGTCTCCCGCACCGTGCTGTGGACGCTGAGCATCGGCTTCGCCATCGTCATCGTCCCCGTCGTCGCCATCACCCTGGGCGCCCCCGACCTGCACGCCCTCGCGGGCGGCGACATCGCGGGCATGGTCCAGCAGTGGAGCAACTCCGCCGTCGGCACGTTCATCAGCCTCTGCATCGCGCTGGCCATCGTCAACGCCGCGATCGTCATGGTGATCCAGAACTCCCGCGTCGTCTTCGCCTCCGCCCGCGACGCCGCCTGGCCGAGCCCGGTCAACCGCGCGCTCTCCCGGTTGGGCACGCGGTTCGCCTCGCCGTGGGTGGCCACCCTCGTGGTCGGACTGCCCGGAGCCGTCCTGTGCTTCGTCAACCTCGACGTACTCAACGAGGTGACCGGCGTGGCGGTGGCCGGGATGTACGTCTTCGTCGCGCTCGGTGCGCTGGCCGCCCGACGGGACGCCTTCAAACACCGGGCGGCCTGGCGGATGCCGCTGTGGCCCGTCCTGCCCGCGGTCCTGATGGCCGCGCTGCTCTGGGTCCTGTACCAGCAGAGCGCCGAGAGCCTCGCCATCACCGGGGGCATCGTCGTCCTCGCCGCCCTCTACTGGGCCTGCTACCTGCGACCGCGCCAGGCCACGCACTGGGTCATCTCCGTCCCCGAGGAGGAGTACGCCGGCACGGGTTCCGGTGACCGCACCGGAGACGACCCCCAGGGCTCCCGGAACTCGCAGAGCCGCCAGGACTCCCCGTGCCGCCAGAACTCCCCGGGTCGCCAGGGCGCTCAGAGCCCTCAGAGCCCTCGGAGCCCTCAGGGCGATGCCGGCCACGACGAGCCCCTCCAGAACGTCTGACCCTCGCCCCTCTCTCCTCTTCCGGGTCCGCTCTGTCCGGAACTGTTCTGACCTGATCTTCTGTGACAGAAGCAAGACGGGGATCGATCACCTCGCCCCCCTCGGTGACCGGTAGGGTCTCCTACGCACCGGCGGGGGAACGGTCGTTCTCCATGGCTTCGCGTCCTCCCGCTGCCCGCGCACGCGCTTGCGCCGCACACCGAGGAGGGGAGCCATGTCCTACCCGAGCCCGCCCGACAGTCCCGGCAACGCCGGGTCGTACGGGCAACGACCACCCGTCCCGC
>NZ_JASKYT010000459.1:0-5954 GCF_041028275.1 Streptomyces sp. PU-14G | reverse complement strand
CCCGTCGCGTACTGCTGGCACTCCCACGGGGAGAGTGCCAGGGTTGAGATTATTGCTCCGCTAGCACTCGGTCAAGCGGAGTGCTAGGCGATGGCCACCCGAGCGCTCGAACGAGGCCTCCCACTCGGGGGTGCGGAGCGCTCAGGCCGCGCTCCGGAAGAGGGCCGCCGCCTCGGTCACGGCGTGCCTGAGCGCCTCGTGACCTGGCCCGAGCGCCGCCAGCAGCGTGTCCACCTCCCGCAGGCCCGCCCGCGCCAGGAGCCGCTTCTCATTGGTGATCCACTCGCCGCGGGCGGCGAGCACCGCGTGGGCGGTCTGCGCGGCGGCCGTGGCGAGCGCGCCCGCGACCTCGGTGACCTGGCCGCGGGGCACGTGGGCGCCCAGCGCGTACTGGAGGGTGAGCGCCGCCTTGTCCCGCCACACCGGCGGAGCCGAGGCCCGCAGGGCTTCCGGGTAGGCGGGGCACGGCAGGTCGCCGCTGAGCACCTGGCCTGTGGCGAGTTCGGCGACCACCAGGTAGCTGGGGATACCGGCGAGATGGAACATCAGCGGCTCCCAGTGGAACCGCCCCGCACGCGCCTCGGCGGTCTGGTGCTCGACCACGTCCAGATCCCGGTAGTGGACGTCGACGTGCCGCCCGTCGACGGTCAGCCACGCTCCGCCGTTGAAGACGCCCCCTCCCCACTCGCCGACCTCGGACACCTGGCCCTCCCAGCCGACGGCACGCAGAGCGGCGGGGTCGAAGGCGCCCCGGTAGTAGACGGCGAAGTCCCAGTCACTGTCCGGGTGGTGGGCATCCTGTGCACGGGACCCGCCCAGGGTGACTGCCTGCACGGCGGGCAGCGCGGCCAGCCGGTCGGCGACGTGGCCGAGGAACGCCGCGTCGTCCATGGAGGTGCCGGGGGTCGTGGGGGTGCCGGGGTTCGTGGAGGTGTCGCGGTTCGCGGAGGTGTCGGGCACGAGGTTTTCCGATCGTCGAAGTGGAGGAGGGCGTGCGGGCGCGCCGGACCGGCGCCGGAGCCCGGAGGGGGCTCGAACGGCGTCATCGCGCACGGGTGCCGCGCGGCGGCGGCGCACTGGGTCCTCACTTCACGGACCCGACCCTACCGCCGGTCCGTGCCCCGCGCCCCTACCCCCTGCCCCGTTCCCGGAGCCCGGAGCCCCGCGCCCGGAGCCCCGTGCCCGTGCGGCGGCGGGCGGCACGGGAGAATGGCGGGGTGGATGTCGAGGTGTTCGCCGAGTTGCTCTCCCCCGCGGGTCAGTCGCTGCTGCGGGAGGTGCGCGGGGTCGCGCCCGCGCAGGAGCTGGCCGTCGCCACGCGGCTGCGGCAGCGGTACGCGCCCGCGCTGGTGTCGGCGGCCCTGACGCAGAACCGCCTGCGCACCCGCGCCGCGGCCAAGTTCGGCGCGGAGGAGGCAGCGGCCCTGTACTTCACGGCGGACGGTCTGGAACAGGCCACGCGCACCTCGGTGGCCGACCACCGGGCCCGCCGGTTCGCCGCACTCGGCGCCGGCAGCGCCGCCGACCTGTGCTGCGGCGTCGGCGCGGACGCGCTGGCCCTCGCCCGGGCGGGCATCCGGGTGCTGGCCGTCGACCGCGACCCGCTGACCTGTGCGGTCGCCCGCGCCAACGCGGAGGTGCTCGGCCTGGCCGACCGCGTCGAGGTGCGCCGCGCCGACGTCACACAGGTCTCGGCCTCGGGCTACGACGCCGTCTTCGCCGACCCGGCCCGCCGCGGCGGCCGTGGCCGGATCTTCGATCCCGAGGCCTACTCCCCGCCGCTGAGCTGGGCCGTGGAGGCGGCCCTCGCCGCGCCGCTGGCCGCGCTCAAGGTGGCGCCCGGCATTCCGCACGAGGCGGTGCCGGCCCAGGCGGAGGCCGAGTGGGTCTCCTACGCCGGCGACGTCAAGGAGGCCGTCCTGTGGTTCACCCCGACGAGCGGCGACGCGGCGGCGGCCCGGGCCACGCTGCTGCCCTCCGGCGACACGCTTCTCGGGCAGGGCCTGCCCGATCCCCCCGCGGGCCCTGTGGGCCGCTACCTCTACGAGCCGGACGGCGCGGTCATCCGCGCCCATCTGGTCGCCGACGTGGCGGCGCTGCTGGACGGGCGGCTGATCGACCCGACGATCGCCTACGTGACGACGGACGCGCCACCGCGAGCGACCCCGTACGCGACCGGTTACGAGATCACCGACGTGCTGCCGTTCAACGTCAAGAAGCTGCGGGCGCTGCTGCGGGAGCGCGGCGTCGGTTCGGTCACCGTGAAGAAGCGCGGCTCGGCCGTCGAGCCGGAGGAGCTGCGCAGGAAGCTGAAGCTCGACGCGAGGGCGGCGGCCGGCTCGTGCACCGTCTTCCTCACCCGCGTCGCGGGCGCCCCGAGCATGCTGCTGGGGCATCCGCTGCCGCGCGAGCCGCGCTGACCCCAGCGCCTCAGCCCCGGGTACGGGAGAAGTCGCCGCGCTGCACGCGTGCGGTCAGGGTGGTCTCGCCGAGCGAGCCGTAGCCCGTCCCGGCCCACAGGCTCTCCTCGGCCGGTACCTCGAAGTAGGGGACGGTGCGGCCCTCGTGGGTCTGCGTCAGCACCTCGGGGGTGCGGTGGGCGGCCACGGCCGCCGCGCAGGTGCCGCAGGCGGCCACGTCCAGCGCTTCCCTGCGGCCCAGCGGGCGCCAGCGGATGCGGCGCGCGGCGGGGCCGTGCAGCGGGTGGAAGAAGCACAGCGGCAGTGCGGCGCCCCTGCCGCCGCCGGCCTTGCGGCTCTTGCGGCCCCGCCCCCTGGCGGGCGCCGACCTGCGCAGCGCGCCGCGTCCCTCGTGGATGAGCGCGAGCACCCCCGCGAGGTCGGGCACGTCGCGTGCGGCGTCCAGGACCCGTCCGGCGGCGTCGTAGGCGTCGAGGGAGAGCTGGAGCAGCGCGCTGTCGGTCCCCTCCTCGCCGGGGTCGCGGGCGAGGAGTTCCCCGTTGTAGGCGAGCAGTTCGCGCTGCGCGTGCCGCCGCAGGTCGGCCGCGCCCGCTGCGCGCGCGCTGGCGAAGACGGAGCGCGGGGAGGTGAACGCGCCACGGGCCGCGCCGCCGCGGCGTACGGCCCGCACGGCCAGGGCCGCGGCGGCCAGGATTGCCAGCGCGCCCGCCGCCAGCAGCGTCGGCAGCAGCCAGGTGGTGCCGCCCTCGGCTCTGTCGGTGGCCGGTCCTTCGGACAGGTCCGCCGTGGCCTTCTCGTACACCTCGTCGCCGTTGCCCGCCTCGACGATCTCCAGGGCCCGGGAGAACTTCGCGTAGAGGCTCTTGCCGTCCATGTCCTCCTGGTGCCCGACGGCGGCCACACCCCAGTTCGCCTGGTGGGTGCCGTTCCGCGGGTACTCGCGCCCCTCCAGGAACCCCTCGGTGTCGCTGAGGGTCATGTAGACGGCTTCCTTGTGCGGGCTCTCCCCCAGCCGGTCGCGGACGACGTCGATCATCTTGCGTGGGTCCGCGTCCCAGGCGTCCCCGGTGACGAAGGGGACGACGATGACCCGCACCGGCAGCCCTGACGCCTCGATCCGCCGCTCCAGCTTGTGCTGCTGCGTGGTGGGGAACGCCTGTTCGTAGGCGGGGTCGACGTAGACCGGCGAGGAGCGCAGCGCCTCGGCTATCCGCTCGCCGGGGCTTTCCGCGGCCCGGGCGGGGGCCACAGCGGCCCACACCAGCAGCAGCGCCGCGGCGACGGCTGCGGCGACCACGGCTCGGGGCACGGCGGCGCGCGGGACGCGGAGGAGGCGGCCGGGCCCGACCGCGGCGCGGCGCGTGTCGGTGGACATCGAGATGGACGCTTCAGTGGACACCCAGTTGCTCCCGTACCCGGCGGACGATCTGGTCGGCGGTCACGCTCGCGCCCCCTCCTGTGCCGTGCCTGGCACCGAGCGGCCCCGGGACCCGGTGGTACGGCTCGCGGGCCGAGAGGCGCCCCGCTCCGGAGGCGCGCAGGCACAACAGGCGCGCCCCGACGGTCTGCACGACGTGGACGGCGGAGCGGATCTCGGAATCGGAGTCGCGCGCGGCCAGTGCGGCACCGCAGGCCGCGCACACCGGGCGGGCCCGCGCCGAACCCTCTCCCGGCAGCTCCAGCTTCCGGGTGGCGGACGCGGGACCGTGCAACGGGTTGAGGAGGCAGAGCCGCAGCTCGGCGGGGAAGGGCAGGTCGCGGTCGCGCACGGCGGCGTGCCCCGCCCGCACCAGGGCCAGCCCGGCGGCGAGGGTGGGCGCCTCGGCGTCCGCGTCGACCCTGCTGTCGCCCTCCTGGTCGAGGAGGAGCGTCGCCGCGTCCAGACAGCCCCAGGCCCGGGTGCGGACCCGGTCGGGCAGCTCGTCGGACAGGCGCTCGAACTCGGCGCTCAGCGCGTCGAGTTCGCGCCGGGCGGTGCGCCGCAGCCAGCCTGTCGACGGCCGGGCCGGAGCGTGCGGCACCTCGCCCGGCGGCGGCCCGTCGCCGGGTGCGGCCTGGCGGGGGACGCCCGGCCCGGAGCGGCCCGCAGCTCCGGTGCGCCCCGCTCCCGGCACGCCGGTGGCGGGCGCCGCCCAGGCGAGTCCGGTGCGGCGCGCGACGCCCAGACCGCCCGCGGTCAGCCCGAGGACCACCGGGCCCGCCACGGCGCCCAGCACGGCGCCGCCGGTGAAGTCCCCGGAGTAGAGGGCGGGCAGCGCGTCCTCCGCGACGGGATCGGGGGCGGCCAACGGCTCCAGGTAGGGTCCTTCGGCCGGTCCCGAGGGGGCACGGCCGACGGCGCGCAGTGCCGCGTCCAGCCGCCCGTACAGCCCGTCCCCGGCCGAGGTGTCCTCCCCGTAGCGCAGCTTCTCCGTGCCGGCGTGGAGCTGCCTGCTCACGATCTTCGCGCCGTAGTTGACGAGGTCCAGACCGCCCGACTCGGACGCGGGCGCGACGACGTACACGCCGTCGCCCGCCGTGCCCAGCCGCTGGTGGAGGCGGCGCGCGAACGCCTCGCCGTCGCCCGCCGACTCGTCCTCGGGGCTGAGGGGGACGACGACCACGTGGACGGGCACGCCCCGGCGCTCCAGCCGTTGCGCGCGCGCTTCCAACTCGGCGCGCTGGCCGCGGGTCAGCAGCCCGCCCGCGAGGGGGTCGACGTAGACGGGGTCGTCGCGCAGCGCTCCGGCGACTCTGTCGGTCCTGGCCCGCATGTCGGCGGCGGTGGGCAGCGGATCGCCGTCCGAGCGGGTGTCGTTCCAGACGAGGGGGGCGCCGAAGCCGATGACGGCGGCGCTCACCACGGCGGGCACCACCGCCCCCACCACGGGCGGTCTCGTTCCCCTGCCGTGGCGCCACCGGCGCACGTACCAGCCGACGGCCACCCAGACCACCGGCACGCCGGTCAGCAGCAGACCGGTCAGAAAGCTCTGGTTGTCGCGGTCGGCGAGGCTGGTGTAACGGGAGTCCGGCTCCTCGCCCGCCCGGCTCTCCTGCGCCCCGCGGTCGGCGCGGGCGGCGGCGTCGCCGGAGCGTACGACGTCGACGAAGTGGCGGAAGGCGTCCAGGGCCCCCGCGTCGTAGGGCAGCTCGAACGTGGTGGCCATGGCCGCCTCGCGGGCCTGCACGTCCACGCCGAAGGCGGCGGCGCGGGGGCTTCCGCCGCTTCCGTCGAGCAGTACGTACAGCCCCTTCTTGCCGAGCCGGTCGTGCACCGACTCCAGAAGGCCCTCGTCCCAGAACGCCGCCGCCGTCGGCACCACCGCCACGTACGTCGGCACGCCCGTGCGCTTGGCCTCCTTCACGAAGGCCGGTTTCGCCGAGCGCGGGCTGGTGCGCGGCATCTGGTCGGAGAGGAAGACGGGGCTCTTCTCCAGCTGCTCGGCCAGGTAGGCGGCAGGCGTCACCGGACGCTCGGCCGCACGAGCGCCGTCCGCGCCCGCGAGCCCCGCGAGCCCGCACAACACCACCGCGCCCGCTCGCGCGCCCCACMGC
>NZ_JASKYT010000458.1:0-4739 GCF_041028275.1 Streptomyces sp. PU-14G | reverse complement strand
GCCGGCGCACAGCACGAGCACCGCCGTCGCCGAGGCAGTACGGGACGAGCCAGCCCGCGGCCAGGTTGAGCCAGCCCAGCCACTCCGGGCCGCCCAGCCCCCGCCGGACCAGGTCCACGTGCACCACGACGGCGAACGGCCACAGCGGGTGCCCGCCCCGCGCCCACGCGGCGCCGAGGCAGTACGGGACGAGCCAGCCCGCGGCCAGGTTGAGCCAGCCCAGCCACTCCGGGCCGCCCAGCCCCCGCCGGACCAGGTCCACGTGCACCACGACGGCGAACGGCCACAGCGGGTGCAGCCGGGCGACCCAGGGCGTCAGCGCCGTGAGGCCCGCGTACACCAGCAGGAACCACAGCGGCGAGAGGACGAGTGTGCCGAGCGTCCGTACCGTCCCGCCTGGGGCACCGGCCGCGAGCAGCACCACCGAGACGGCCGTCCACCCGCACAGCAGCGCCGTCACGGGACGCCACAGCCGGGTCAGTCTGGCGGCCAGCCAGCCCCGGTATCCGAGACCGCGTGCCCGCGCCGACGCCCAGCCGCCGGCCGCCATCCGCCCGCCCACCAGGAAGAAGACCGCGAGGGTCTGCAACAGCCAGGAGAGCGGTGTCACAGCGGGCAGCCGCTCCAGCGGGCTGACGACGTGCAGCGTGCCGCCCTCGGGGACGAGGGCGGTCACCAGCCAGTGCCCGAGGACCACGCCGAGGACGGCCAGGGCGCGCAGCGCGTCGGCGGGACGGTCGCGGCCCGGTGGCGTGGCGGACCCGATCGCGCGGACGAGACCGCGCGCGGCTCCGGCTGGACAGCGGTGACGGGGACCGAGCGCCATGCGGACTCCCGGGGGCCGGTGACGGGACCCGCCGAAAGTACGGAGCCGGCACCCCGCACCGCGTCACCCCACGGAGCCCACCTGCCGGCTACCTCCCGGGTATGACAGGGGGACCCGGGTATGACAGGGATGCGGGTACGGGGATGCGGGTACGGGGACGCCGGCGCCTCAGCTGCCCGAGTGGACCTCGACCGGGTGCTCGCCCGCGCGGGCCACCACCCGCGACTCGCCGCGGGCCGCGGTGCCCGCCACGAGCGCGATCGCCAGACCCGCCAGGGCGAGGACCGCGCCGACGAGTGTGGGCGACATCCACCCCCAGCCCGCCGAGATGACGACGCCGCCGAGCCAGGCACCGCCCGCGTTGGCGAGGTTGAACGCCGAGTGGTTCGACGCCGAGGCCAGCGTGGGCGCGTTCGAGGCGGCACGCATCACCAGCATCTGGACGGGCGTGGTGATCAGGAACCCGACGGCGCCCAGCAGCCCCACCAGGACCAGCGCCGCCCACGTGACGGGCGCCGCGAAGTGGAAGACCACCATGATGACGGCCATCAGACCGAGCGCCGCGTACAGGGTGCGGCGCGGGGCCCGGTCGGTCAGCGGTCCCGCGACGAGCGTGCCGAGCGTCATGCCGATGCCGAAGAGGGCGAGCACCCACGTCACGGACGACTCGGCCAGCCCGGTGACCTCGGTCATCATCGAGGCGAGGTAGCTGTAGACGGCGAAGACGCCGCCGAACCCGAAGACGGCGGTCAGCAGCCCGAGCACGACCTGGCGGTTGCCCAGGGCACGCAGTTCGTGCTTGACCCCGCCCTGGTGCTCCAGCGGCAGGCGCGGCACCAGCAGGGCGAGCGAGACCATCGCGACCAGGCCGATGAGGGTGACGACCACGAAGGTGGCACGCCAGCCCAACTGCTGGCCCAGCGCGGTACCGCCGGGGACGCCGACGATGTTGGCGACGGTCAGCCCCAGGAACATCGTGGCGACGGCGCGGGCGGCACGGCCCTCCCGCACCAGACGCGCGGCGACGACGGCGCCGACGCCGAAGAAGGCACCGTGCGGCAGCCCGGCCAGCACCCGCCCCGCCAGCAGTGTGCCGAATCCGGGCGCGAGGGCCGAGGCGAGGTTGCCGAGCGTGAACAGCGCCATCAGCAGCAGCAGCATCAGCTTGCGCGGGACGCGCGCGCCGACGGCGGTGAGCAGCGGGGCGCCGAGGACGACACCGAGCGCGTAGGCGGACACCAGGTATCCGGCGGTCGGCACGGACGTGCCGAGATCGTCGGCGACGTTCGGCAGCAGGCCCATCATCACGAACTCGGTGGTGCCGATCCCGAAGGCGCCCACAGCGAGTGCGAGCAGAGCCAGAGGCATGCGGTAAGAACCTTTCGGGTGATTTCGAGCTATACGGAACGATCAACGGGGGGCGCGGGCACGCGCGCATGCAGGGCAGGGCGGCGCAGCGCCGGGGCGCCCTGAATGTTTTGCCGAAGAACAAAGTCTCGCAGCCAGATGTTCCGAGGCGCAAAACACGGCGTTACGGGCAGGCGAAGCCGGCTGCCGGGGATCTGCACAGGCCCCTGTCGTGAGCGCATGGGCACGCGGAGTGCGTGCCCACGCTCAGTCCGTGAGGTTCAGCTTCGCCGCGATCGGCAGGTGATCGCTGCCGGTGGACGGCAGGGTCCACGCGGAGACCGGGTCGGGGCCCTTGACCATGATCTGGTCGATCCGGGCCATCGGGAACGAGGCGGGCCAGCTGAAGCCGAACCCGTCGCCCGCGGCACCCTGCGCGGAGCGCAGTTGCGAGGTGATCGGGGCGAGCGCCCGGTCGTTCATGGTGCCGTTCAGATCGCCGAGGAGGACCACGTTGTCCGCCGGGTCGTCGGAGATGGCCTCACCGAGCGCGTCGGCGCTGCCGTCCCGCTGCCCGGCCGTGAAGCCCGCGCGGAACTGCACACGCACGGACGGCAGGTGGGCGGCGTAGACGGCAACGTCCCCCTTGGGCGTCTCCACGGTGGCGCGCATGGCACGAGGCCAGCCCATCTTGAGGTCGACGGCCCGGATGTCGGTCAGCGGGTACTTGCTCCAGATCCCGACCGTGCCGGTGAGCTTGTGGTACGGATGCGTCTTGTCCAGGCCCGCCCGGTAGGAGGCGGCCTGCGGCCGTGACACCTCCTCCAGCGCGATGACGTCGGCCCCCGAGGCGGCCAACTTCCTGGCCGTACCCCGGGGATCGGGGTTCTCCGCGTTGACGTTGTGGGTGACGACCGTCAGATCGCCCGAGGCGGCGGCCGACTTGTCGCCGAAGACGCCGCCGAACAAGTTCAGCCACATGAGCGAGGGCAGCACCAGCGCGAGCAGCGCGGTGACCGAACGCCGCAGCAACCCCGCGAGGAGCAGCACCACGATCCCCAGGCCGCCCCAGGGCAGGAACGTCTCCCACAGCGAACCGAGGTTGCCGATGGAGTTGGGGATCTCGGCGTGCAGGAGGAACGCCAGAGCGAGGACGACCGCGAGCGCCGCCGGCACCCAGCCGCGCCGCCATTTCCCCGGGCCTGACCAGCCGGAGAAGGCCCTGCCCTGACGGCCGCCGGGCCGCCGTGCGAGCCGGGAGAAGAATCCCGCCCGCCGGTCGCCGTCTTCGCTGTACGTGGCCTCCGACGTGTACGCGCGCGCCATCCGCCGTCCTCACTTGCCTGTGCTGGTGCCCGATGAACGATAGGCGATGCCGGTTCTCAACCAGTTAAACCCTTCGGTCCAACTGCCGTCTTCGCCCGGAACCCGGTGGGTCGGGTAGGGAGTCTGCTGAGAAGACGAGAGGCGGGGGCTGCCGGGTTCCGGCAGGTCGAGGCGGTTTCGTGGCTGTGACACAACGCGCACCTCACACGCCCGCGCACGCCCCGGCGCGCAGCCCGCCGCCCACGCCCGGGACCGCCGAGGTGCCTCCCCTACCGGGGGCGTCGGGGGCGTGCCAGCATGGGCCCTGATCCGGAGACGCCGTCAGGGCGCTTCGAGACGACATTTTGGAGACAGAGCCATGCCACAGACGCTCTACGGAGGAACCCGCAATCGCCGTGTGACCGTGCGCGACCTCGCACTCGCCAAGGAGCGGGGCGAGAGGTGGCCCATGCTCACCGCGTACGACGCGATGACCGCCTCGGTCTTCGACGAGGCCGGCATCCCCGTGCTGCTCGTCGGCGACTCGGCCGGCAACTGCCACCTCGGGTACGAGACGACCGTTCCCGTCACCCTCGACCAGATGGCCCTGCTGACCGCCGCGGTCGTACGCGGTACAGAACGGGCCCTCATCGTCGCCGACCTGCCGTTCGGCTCCTACCAGGAAGGCGAGGTCCAAGCCCTGCGCAGCGCCACCCGGCTGGTCAAGGAAGCCGGGGCCGGCGCCGTGAAGCTGGAGGGCGGCGAGAGGTCCGCCGGCCAGATCGAGCTCATCGTGCGGTCCGGCATCCCCGTGATGGCCCACATCGGACTGACCCCCCAGTCCGTGCACGCCATGGGCTACCGGGTCCAGGGCCGCGGCGAGGAGGCTGCCGCCCAGCTGATGCGGGACGCCAAGGCCGCCCAGGACGCCGGGGCCTTCGCCGTCGTCATGGAGACGGTGCCCGCGCCCGTCGCCGCCCAGGTCACCCGGGCGTTGCAGGTGCCGACCGTCGGCATCGGCGCGGGGGCCGACTGCGACGCGCAGGTCCTGGTGTGGACCGACATGGCCGGTCTCACGCCCGGCAAGCTGCCCCGCTTCGTGAAGCAGTACGCCGACGTGCGGGGCGCGCTCGGTGACGCCGCGCGCGCCTACGCCGAGGACGTCGTCTCCGGGGCGTTCCCGGCGCCGGAGCACTCCTACGAGTGACCCGCTCCCCCGCCCGCCCGCCGCCTCCCGGTGGCGGGCGGGCGGGGAGACTTC
>NZ_JASKYT010000457.1:0-4980 GCF_041028275.1 Streptomyces sp. PU-14G | reverse complement strand
YCGCGACGCCGTGCGGGCACGGCGTCGCGACACCACGACGCCCACGCCGCCAGGCCGGGCAGTCGGGAAGCCGTGAACCCGCCACCACTGCCCCAGGAGGCGCCGCCGATGGCACTCGACCAGTCCTTCGTCGGGCGGACGTACCCGCCCAGCAGGCCGTACGAGGTCGGCAGGGAGAAGATCCGCGAGTTCGCGGAGGCCATCGGGGACGACAATCCGGTGTACACGGACGTCGAGGCGGCGAAGGCGCTCGGCCACCCGAACGTGATCGCGCCGCCCACGTTCGTGTTCTCCCTCACCTTCCGTGAGGCGGAGCGCGTGGTGCGCGACCCGAAGCTGGGGCTGGACTGGAGCCGTGTGGTGCACGGCGACCAGAAGTTCGCCTACCGCCGTCCCGTCCGCGCGGGGGACCTGCTCTCGGTCAGCTCGACCATCGAGTCGATCAGGTCGATGGCGGGCAACGAGATCCTCGACGTCCGTGGCGACGTGCTGGACGCGGCGGGCGAGACGGTGGTGACCGTCCACTGCAAGCTGGTGGCCCGGGCGGTCGAAACGCCGGAAGGGGAGTGACTCGGATGACAGCGCAGGTCGGTTACGACGACGTGGAGCCGGGCACGGAGCTGCCCGCGCGCAGCTTCCCCGTGGACCGGGAGCGGCTGGTGCGCTACGCCGGCGCTTCGGGGGACTTCAACCCCATCCACTGGAACGAGCGGTTCGCCAAGAGCGTCGGGCTGCCCGACGTCATCGCGCACGGCATGTTCACCATGGCCGAGGCCGCCCGTGTCATCACCGACTGGACGGGTGACCCGGGTGCGCTCCTGCAGTACGGCGTGCGGTTCACCAAGCCGGTCGTCGTGCCGGACGACGACGAGGGTGCCGTCATCGAGGTGGCGGCCAAGGTCGCCAAGAAGCTGGACGACGAGGCCCGCACGGTGCAGGTCGACCTGACGGTCACCAGCGCGGGCGCCAGGGTCCTGGGCATGTCCCGCGCCGTGGTGAAGCTGCGCTGAGGCGTGCGGCGCTGGCCGCGCCCGGGCCGCGGCGCCGTGGCGAGGCCCGGGCGCCCGTGTGACGCGGACCTGGCCGGTGACTCGGACCCGTCCGGTGCCTCGGACCCGTCCGAGCTGTGGGAGCGCCCGTCCGAGCCGTGGACGGGCCGCCCCTCCCACGGGAGCGCCCGTTCGAGTCGCGTGGGACCGCCCCTCCGAGTCGCGCGGGACCGCCCGTGCCGTGGGCAGCGCCGCCGCAGGTGTGGGGGAGCCGGTCCGCGACGCGCGCACCCGTACTCTGGAGCGCGTGCAGGAACTCTACGTTGACCCCGGTGTCCCCACGGCCTCGCTGGCCCCGCTGACGACGCTGCGCCTCGGCGGGCCCGCCGAGCGGCTGGTCGTGGCCACCACAGACGACGAGGTGATCGCGGCGGTCCGCGAGGCGGACGACAGCGGGACACCGCTGCTGATCATCGCGGGCGGCAGCAACCTCGTCATCGCGGACGAGGGTTTCCAGGGCACCGTCCTGCGCATCGCGACCCGCGGCTTCTCCCTGTCGGGCAGCGGCCTGGAACTGGCAGCGGGCGAGAACTGGTCGGACGCCGTCGCCCGCACGGTCGAGGCGGGCCTGGCGGGGGTCGAGTGCCTGGCCGGCATCCCGGGCTCCGCGGGCGCCACGCCCATCCAGAACGTCGGCGCCTACGGCCAGGAGGTCTCCAGCACCCTCACCGAGGTCGTCGCCTACGACCGGCGGGCCCGCCAGGTCGTCACCCTCGCGAATGAGGAGTGCGGCTTCTCCTACCGGCACAGCCGCTTCAAGGCCGATCCCGGGCGCCACGTCGTGCTGCGGGTCCGTTTCGCGCTGGAGGACGCGGAGGGCCTCTCCGCGCCGATCAGGTATGCGGAGACCGCGCGGCTCCTCGGGGTGGAGGCCGGCGACCGGGTTCCCGCGGCCCGGGCGCGCGAGGCCGTGCTGCGGTTGCGGGCGGGCAAGGGCATGGTGCTCGACCCGGCCGACCACGACACCTGGTCGGCCGGCTCCTTCTTCACCAACCCGATCCTGGACGAGGAACAGTTCGCGGCCTTCGTCGACCGGGTGCGGGAGCGGCTGGGCCCCGAGGTGGCGCCGCCCGCCTTCCCCGCGGGGGAGGGGCGCACCAAGACCTCGGCCGCCTGGCTCATCGACAAGGCGGGCTTCACCAAGGGCTACGGCACCGGCCCTGCCCGGATCTCGACCAAGCACACGCTGGCGCTCACCAACCGCGGTTCGGCCACCACGGCCGACCTGCTGGCGCTGGCACGTGAGGTGCGCGACGGGGTGCGGGACGCGTTCGGCGTCACCCTGACGAACGAGCCGGTCACGGTCGGCTGCGCGCTGTAGCGGGGAGGGCTCCCGCGGGGCCGGGAGCCGAGGGGTTCAGTAGGCGACGCTCACGTTCTGTCTGACCGCGGCAGGGTCGGCGGCGAGGGCGAGCATCGCGTGGGCGACGTCCGCCCGCCCGATGGCGCGACCGCCGCGCATGTTGACCTCGTGGGCCGTGCGGTAGGTCCCCTTCAGCGGCGTGTCCCGCAGCATGGGGGGCCGCACCACCGTCCATTCCGTCGCGCTGCGGTGGATGGCCTCCTCCATGACGCGCAGGTCGTCGTAGACCGGCTTGAGGAAGCGGGAGACGAGCGGCATCGCGATCCGCCGGGAGACGAACGTCTGGTCGGCCGGCTCGTCCGCGAGCGGGGCCGCGCTGACGGCGACGAAGCGCGGCCGGCCCCCGTCAGGGCGGGTGCCGTCCGCTTCCAGGGCGCGCAGCACCACGTCGGTGACGCGGGCGGAGACGCCCTGGCGTGCCTGCTCGTTGCTGGACGCGCCCAGCCCGGAGAGGACCGCGTCCCGGCCGGTCACGGCGGGGCTGAGGGGGGCGGGGTCGGTGAGGTCGGCGGTGTGGACCTCCAGTCGTTCCCCGGTGACGGGCAGCCGCGCCGGGTCGCGGACGACGGCTGTGACGGTGTGTCCGGACTGGAGCGCCTGGCGGACGATTTCCCGGCCGACGCCGCCGGTCGCACCGAAGACGGTGAGGTGCACGGTCCCTCCCGAAGACGTGGGTGAGTGTTCACTCACCTCTATGGTGGGTAAGTACTCACCCACCCGTCAAGAAGGGACCACGATGCCCCCGCGGCCCACCCGGACCCGCATCCTCGACGCCGCCCACGAGCTGATGCGGTCGGAAGGACTGCTGCGCACCACCACCAAGGAGATCGCCAAAGCGGCGGGCTGCTCCGAAGCGGCGCTCTACAAGCACTTCGCGAGCAAGGAGGAGCTTTTCATCGGAGTGCTGAGCGAGCGGCTGCCGCGGCTCGGCGCCACGCTGGAGAGACTGCGCAACGACCCGGGCGCGCGCAGCGTCGAGGAGAACCTGACCGAGGTCGCCAGGCACGCCGCCGTCTTCTACCAGGAAACGTTCCCCATCGCCGCCTCCCTCTTCGCCGACCGCCGCCTCAAGGACCGGCACGAGCAGGCCATGCGTGAGATGGGCGTCGGCCCGCACGTGCCGATCACCCAGCTCGACGCCTACCTGCGCGCCGAGCGGGAGGCCGGTCGGATCCGGCCGGACGCCGACACCTACGCCGCCGCCGCGTTGCTGATGGGCGCCTGTGCGCAGCGGTCCTTCGCCTACGGCGCCGTCGACGGACCGCCCAGGCCGCTGGACGACTTCGCGGCCTCCCTCGCGCGCACCGTACTGAGCGGCATCGGCTGAGGACCATGGGCTGTCCCGACGGCCGTTCGGCGCGCGGGGCGGGGCGCCGCTGCTGCTTACGCCCGTGCCGCCCGGCGACGTCTGGGTGGCGGCTCACCTCACGCCGCCGGGGCCAGCCAGGCGTCGATGTCCGCCAGCACCCCGGCGCGTACGTCCTCGGGCATCGAGGCGCCTCGTACCGACTGGCGGGCCAGCTCGGCGAGCTCGGCGTCCGTGAAGGCGTGCGTCTGCCGCACGAGTTCGTACTGGGCGGCCAGCCGCGAGCCGAACAGCAGCGGGTCGTCGGCGCCCAGGGCCATCGGCACCCCCGCGTCCCACAGCGCCCGCACGGGCACGTCCTCCGCCTTGTCGTAGACGCCCAGCGCCACGTTGGACGCCGGGCAGACCTCGCAGGTCACCCGGCGTTCGGCGAGCCGGGACAGCAGCCAGGGGTCCTCAGCGGCGCGCACGCCGTGGCCGACGCGGGAGGCGCGCAGGTCGTCCAGGCAGTCGCGGACGCTGCCGGGGCCCGCCAGCTCGCCCCCGTGCGGCGCGGCCAGCAGCCCGCCGTCCCTGGCGATACCGAAAGCGCGGTCGAAGTCGCGTGCGAAGCCGCGCCGTTCGTCGTTGGACAGACCGAAGCCGACGATGCCGCGGTCCGCGTACCGCACCGCGAGGCGTGCGAGCGTGCGGGCCTCCAGCGGGTGCTTCATGCGGTTGGCCGCCACCACCACGCGGATGCCGAGCCCGGTGTCGCGCGAGGCCGTCTCCACCGCGTCCAGGATGATCTCCAGCGCGGGGGAGAGCCCGCCGAGCCGTGGCGCGTAGGAGGTCGGGTCGACCTGGATCTCCAGCCAGCGCGAGCCGTCCCGCACGTCCTCCTGGGCCGCCTCCCGCACCAGCCGCTGGATGTCCTCCGGCGCCCGCAGGCAGGAGCGGGCGATGTCGTAGAGCCGCTGGAAGCGGAACCAGCCGCGCTCGTCCGTCGCCCGCAGCCGAGGAGGCTCACCGCCCTTGAGCGCGTCCGGCAGGTGCACGCCGTACTTGTCGGCCAGCTCCAGCAGCGTGGAGGGCCGCATCGACCCGGTGAAGTGCAGGTGCAGGTGGGCTTTGGGCAGTGTGCGCGTGTCCCGCTCTCCGGAAGAGTGCAACATCCCAAGATCCTGCCGTACAGGGGCGGCTGACCGGTAGCGGGTTCCCCGAAGGGGACGTCCCGAACAGATTCCCGTGGCGGGGCGTGACAGGGCGGGGCGTGGCAGGGC
>NZ_JASKYT010000456.1:0-4077 GCF_041028275.1 Streptomyces sp. PU-14G | reverse complement strand
GGCCCCCGCCCCCCCCACCCCCCCCCCCCCCCCCCCCCCCCCCCCCCCCCCCCCCCCCCCCCCCCCCCCCCCCCCCCCCCCCCCCCCCCCCCCCCCCCCCCCCCCCCCCCCCCCCCCCCCCCCCCCCCCCCCCCCCCCCCCCCCCCCCCCCCCCCCCGGCCCCGGCCCCCCCGACCCCGGACCCTGCGACGAGGAGAGAGGCGCGCAGCATGCACACTGTCGACGCGCACCATCATCTGTGGGACCTGAGCGTGCGCGACCAGCCCTGGATCAGCGGCCCCGCCATGGCACCGCTGCGCCGCTCCTTCCCTGCCGCCGAGTTCGCGCACGAGGCCCGCGCCGCCTCGGTGACGGCGAGCGTCCTGGTACAGACCGTCACCGTTGCGCAGGAGACACCGGAACTCCTCGCGCTGGCGGCCGGCAGCGACCTGATCGCGGCCGTGGTCGGCTGGACGGACCTCACCCCTCCCGGCGTACCGGAGGAGCTGGCCAGGTTGCGCGCGCTGCCCGGCGGGGAGTTCCTGCGCGGCATCCGCCATCAGGTGCAGGGCGAGCCCGATCCGGAATGGCTGGTGCGCCCCGACGTCCTGCGCGGACTGCGCGCCGTGGCGGCGCAGGGGCTCGCCTACGACCTCGTCGTCCTGCCGCACCAACTGCCGCCGGCGGTGCGGGCTGCCGCCGCCGTGCCCGAACTGACCTTCGTCCTCGACCATCTGGGCAAGCCGCCGCTGGCCGCGGGCGGGTTGCGGGACTGGGAGGCCGCACTGCGGCGCCTCGCCGCGCTGCCCAACACCGTGGGCAAGCTCTCCGGCCTGGTCACCGAGGCCGACTGGGACACCTGGACGATCGACCGGCTGCGCGGCTGCGTTGACGCGGCCCTCGACGCGTTCGGCCCGGAGCGTCTGATGTTCGGCTCCGACTGGCCGGTGTGCACACTGGCCGCGAGCTACGGGGACGTCGTGGCGGCGGCCCGGACCCTCACCACCGCGCTGAGCCCGAGCGAACAGGCCGAGGTGTGGTCGGGGACAGCGGCGCGCGCCTACGGCCTGGGCAGCCCTCCGACGGCGAGGTGACGCGCGGCCCACGGCCGGGTCGCCGGGGTCGCCGGCCGCCGCGGCCCTTTCGAGCAGCACTCCCGGCCCGCCGGATGCGCGGCGCGTTCGCCGCGGACGTCACGTGCACGAACGTCGCCGTGGCCCGGCATGTCAGGTGACGCGACGCGCCTCGGACGGGCGCGATCCCGTCAGGTGGCCCGGTGCCGTGCGCGGCGGAGGCGGACCTCCTCGCCGCCGTGCAACATGCCGGCCAGCGAGGTGCGGTCGCCGGTCTCGAGCCGGATGCCCGCGTTTCCCAGAGCCGTGGCGACGCGCTCGGGCAGCGTGCGGCGATCCTCGTCCTCCAGTTCCGCGGGATCGCGGGTCGCAGCGAGCAGAACGGTGCGCGGTCCGCCGCCCGCTCCGGTCGACCGCACGCCCACACAGCGGTCGAGTCCGGCGCGGCGCAGGGCGGCCCGCGCGTCGTCGCGCAGTTCGACGCAGGAGAGGTACTCCAGGATGACGGGTGAGCTGTAGGTGCCGGCCGCTGTGCGCGCGATCTCCTGGGCGGCGACGCCGTTGTGGCGGTCGGTGCACATGGCCCGGAACAGATCCTCGCGCACCCGCAGGTACTCCTCGACCGCGTCGCGGGTGTGCAGGTGGATCATGGCCTCGTCCTCCGGTTCGAGTTTTCGGGCAGTCGCCCCTCCCGGGGTCTGCGTTCTGACGACGTGCGTGAGGGCGGCCCACCGCGCGGGTACGGGCCCGCGCGGTCGCGGGCCGGCCTCAGCGTGCCACCGGCGGCCAGTTGCGGATCGCCTTGGCCCGCGGCGGGGCGTACGTGCGCACCTTGGACGTCGTCAGGCCGAGGCCGACGAGGGACTCGGCGACCTTCACGGCCGCGGTCACCCCGTCGACGACGGGCACCCCCGTACGGTCGACGACGCGTTCGGTCAGTCCTGACATGCCCCCGCAGCCCAGGCAGATCACTTCGGCGCGGTCGTCCTCCACCGCCCGGGCGGCCTGCTCCGCGATGGCGTCGACGGCGGCCTCCTCGTCCTGCTCCAGGGTGAGTACGGGCAGGCCGCTGGCGCGCACGGAGGCGCACCGTGCGCTGAGCCCGGCCGCCTGGAGGCGCTCCTCGATCAGGGGCACCGTGCGGTCGAGGCTGGTGACGACGGAGTAGGTGCGGCCGAGGAACTGGGCGGTGCTCGCGGCGGCCTCGGTGATGTCCACGACGGGGACGTCGAGCAGTTCCTGCAGCCCCTCGCGTCCGTGCTCGCCGTAACCCGCCTGGATGACCGCGTCGAACGGCCCCGGGTAGGCGCGGACGGTTTCCATCACGGCGAGGGCGGCGAGGTAGCTCTCGTAGTTGCCCTCCACGGACTCGGCGCCGAAGGCGGGTGTCAGGGGAACGATGTCGGTGCCGGGCGACGCGGCACTCTCCGCCTGCTGCCCGATCGACTCCGTGAGGGATCGCGTGGTGTTGACGTTCACGACGAGGATGCGCATGGTCCGGCCTTCTGCTGGTGGTTTCTTCATTCGGCGGCGACGGCGATGGCCTCGCCGTCCACGTCGCTCAGCGCCACGGTGCGGTCCGCGATGAGCGCGTACAGCCCGGCGGCGAGGAGGGCGCCGATGAACCAGGAGAACCCGGCCACGGCGTGGAAGGCGGGCACGAGGGCCACCACGACCGCCGCCGCGGCGCTGGGCGCGAAGGCGGCGACGGCCCGCGGGTTGTAGCCGCGGCGGTAGTGGTACTCGCCCTGGGCGTCCTCGGTGTAGAGGTCGGGCACGTTCACGCGGGCCTTCCGCAGCAGCCAGTAGTCCGCCATGATCACGCCGAAGAGCGGTCCGAGCAGGGCGCCGAGCCCGCCGAGGAAGTAGTTGACGACGACGGGGCTGTTGTAGAGGTTCCAGGGCAGGATCACCAGGCCCAGGACCGCGCTGACCAGCCCGGCCCGGCGGAAGTTGAGCCGGCGGGGGAAGAGGTTGACCAGCGCGTAGATGGGCGCGACGAAGTTGGCCAGCAGGTTCACCGCCACGGTCAGCGCGATCAGCGCGAGCGAGGCGACGGCCAGCAGGAACATGTTCGGAATGGTCCGCACGATGTCCGTGGGGCTCGTGATGACGTGTCCGTCGAGCTTGAACTGGGCTCCGCTGAGCACCGCGACGATGACGGCGAAGAAGAGCATGTTCACCGGGATGCCGATCACGTTGCCGCGCACGATGGAGCCGCGGCTCCTGGCAGACCGGGTGAAGTCGCAGAAGTTCAGCACGAAGGTCCCGTAGACCACGACCCACAGCGCGGAACCCTGCAGTACCTGCAGCCACATCGCGCCGCCGGTGAGCGGGGCGTCGATGGACAGCGAGACCGAGCCGTCCGCCCGGAAGAACATCCAGGCCGCGAGCGCACACATGGTGATCAGGGTGGTGGGTGCGGCGAAGGCCATGTACCTGCGGATCATCTGCATGCCGTAGCTCACGATGAGTATCTGGAGCGCCCACAGCGCCAGGAACGTGATCCAGCCGAGCGCCGACTGGCCCAGGAACGTGTTGTCGTCCAGGTGGCCCATGCCGGGGAACATCGCCACCAGGAGGGCGCTGAGTACGGATGAGGCGAGATAGGTCTGGATGCCGAACCAGGCGATGGCGACGGCCCCCCGCACTCCGGCAGGTATCTTCGCGCCCTTGACGCCGAAGGCGATGCGGCTCATGACGGGGAAGGGGACGCCCGTCTTGTGTCCCATGAAGCCGGAGAGCGTCAGCAGGAGGAAGAGCAGGACGGAGGCGAGCGCGAAGGCTGCCAGGATGCCCCACACGTTCAGGCCGAGTGCGAAAAGCCCGATGGCGAACGCGTAATTCCCGAGGCTGTGCACATCGTTGGCCCAGAGGGTGAAGACGTTGTAGGCGCCCCAGCGGCGCCCTTCTTTCTTCGTCGGGGCGAGGTCGTAGGTGTAGAGGCCAGAACTGGCGGTGCCACTGGTCTCCACGGACGACCGCTCATCCACGGCAGTCATAGGGAGCTCCGGGGAGGGGGGAG
>NZ_JASKYT010000455.1:0-4405 GCF_041028275.1 Streptomyces sp. PU-14G | reverse complement strand
GGTCGGTCCGGTGGACGTGCGGTGTGATGAGGACCGGCGCCGGGGCGGGCAGCTGCGGGGTCCCGTCCTCGCGGCGCAGCGGTGCCTCGCTGCCGGGGAAGCGCAGCGTGACGGTGACGGGCGTGAACGGTGCGGTCACCGGGGCGGAGGCGGGCGCGGGGGTGAGCTGGGTTGCGGGGGTGACCGCCGTGCCGGCAGCCGTACCGGCGGCCCCGCCACGGCCGAGGGCCTGGTCCAGGTAGCCGGTCAGCCCGGCGGTGTCGGCCACCGACAGGGCGCCGTCGAGCATCCGCCCCGTCAGCTCGGCCAGCGAGACGATCCGGTTGCTCACAAAGCCCAGCGCCGACTCCTCCAGCCGGGTGGAGGCGACCTGCACCTGGTACGCGTACACCACCTGGAACTGCGCGGCGGGCCGGAAGGTGCGCGGCCACTCCTGGTGGTTGCGGGTGACCGTGCGGGTGGTGCCGCGGCTGCCGGTGGTGGTGAGGGCGGCCGAGGCCCCCGCGCTGCCGCTGCGCTCCGTGCCCGGCAGCAGCGTGAAGCCGCCCGTCCCGCTGAGCGTGAGGGTGAACCCTGAACTGCGGGAGAGGGTGCGGGTGAGCGCGGTCGCCGCCGCCGAGTTGAAGTTCGCCAGCCCCGAGTAGGGCTGCAGCGCGCCGCGCAGCGCCGCCAGGTCGGTGGTCGGGGCCGGGCGGGCGTTGAGCGCCACCTCCACCAGGTGCAGACCGGTGTTGCCCCGGTAGGGGAAGTGGAAGCGCCGCCAGTGGTGGGCCCCGGCGGACGCCAGCGACCGCATGCCCGTCACGGAACCCGCCTCCGTGACGCGCCCGTCGAGCCCGGGGACGTGGAAGCCGCTCCCGGGCAGCAGCGCGCCCGGCGCCTCGCCGTCGACGGCGTCGCGGATCGCCTCGGCGAAGGCGTCCAGCGGGCCGGTCGGCAGCGCCTCGGGCACGGTGGCGAACCCCAGCGACCGGCCGCCGGAGCGGGCGAAGTACCGCGGCAGCAGCCGGTCCATCGGCAGGCTCAGCGGCTCCAGACCGGCGAGCCTGGCCAGTCGCGGGTCCTGCCGGACCAGGGTCTCGGTGAGCCAGAAGACCACACCGCCGGGGACGGTCACGGAGTGCGCCACCGGGCTGTGCGGGCCCAGGCCGACGGCGTTCGCGAACGCGTTGCGGTGCCCCTTGCGCAGCCGGGCGATGTAGGTGGCATCCACCCGGAAGATGTGGAACCGCTCCTTGGGGTGGTACTCGGAGGTGACGCGGTCGGTGAAGGCGGAGTCGGTGTCCGTCAGGCTCCTGGAGGTGGCGAGGTTGCGCCCGCCGCCGCCCGAGACGGACCCGGGGCGCTCGCCGGTGTGCGAGCCGGTCACGCCGGTGGCGAGCTGCCCGGAGTGGCCGGAGGTGGTGCCGCGCCAGGAGGAGTCGGTGCTGGTGACGTCGTTCTCGGTATAGGTGGCGGCGGCCGGGTCCGCGCTGGGATGTCCGATGCCCTCGTGGACCAGGTTGCTCAAGAAGCCGCGGATCTCGCCCTGGATGTCGGTGCCCACCAGCGTGCCGGACGTGGTGGCGTCGATGACGTGGACGCCGCGGAAGATCTGGGGCGCACGCGAGATCAGACCGGTCGGGGACGACGCGGCGCGCAGCACTTGCCTGACCGGGCTCTCGGCGTCCGTGACGGACTTGCCGACGGTCATGTCCTTGAGCCAGTGGACGGGTTCGGCGAAGGCGGTCAGGGCCGAGGGCAGGCGGCCCACGAGGGCGGAGCCCTGCGCGGCGGCCCAGCGCAGGACGCGGGCCGGCTGCCCCGGCTCGTCGGCTGCGGTGGCCTCCGGGTCGGCACCGGCCAGCAACTGCCGGAACGCCTCGGCCAGTGCGGCGCTGCCCATCGCGACGTTGACGTGCGCGGCTGCGGGGAGCAGCACCACGTCCTGCGGGCGCTGACCGGTCTCGTCCGGGCCCATCCGCGCCTTGCGGAAGTCCTCGTCCGTCGCCCGCCGGATGGTGACGGGGCCCAGCGGGGCCGCCGGGGCGTCGAGGGTGCGGGTCAGCGGGACGGCGAGGGAGACGGTGCCGTCCACGGGGTCGAACGTGGCCAGCGGGGTGTCGCCGTTCTCCGAGAACACCGTCATGGTGAAGGTGCCGGGGATGTGGAAGACCCCGAGCCCGGACTGCGCGTAGGCGAGCAGGTCGAGGCTGTGGGCCGCCGCCGATCCTGAGGCGTCGCCGGTGATCTGGCGGGTGGCGGACAGGCTGCTGGGGGTGCCTCCCGCCACCGTCCAGTGGTGCGGGGCCGGGCCGTTGGCCTCGGCGGAGAGGTCGCCGAACAGCGACTGGCTGGAGCCGCGGGACTCGCTGCCCACCGTCCCGGTGCCGTTGGCGTTCATCACCGACCAGCCCGGCAGGTTCTTCGCGTGCCGGGGAGAGGTGCCGTGCGTCGGCGCCACGGACAGCTCCGCGGTGACCCGCCAGACGCCGCGCGCGAGGGGCAGGTCGAAGTAGAGCGGGTGCCCGCCGTCCAAGAGCGCGCCGGCCGCCCCGCGCAGACCGATCTGCGAACGCGCGACAGCCAGCTTGCGGGCGTTGGCGAGCCACGCCATGAGGATCGCGGTGTCGTCGCCCAGCCACTCCAGGCGCCGCCGCTCGGCGGGCGGCAGGAAGCCCATGCTGCGCAGCCGGGTCTCCAACTGGTCGAAGAGCGACTCGGTTCCGCTCACCTTCAACGGGGTGGCGTCGACCCCCAGCGAGCGCAGGGACGCCAGCTCCGGCGGCAGGTGGCGCTCCTGGCCGGGCTCGATCGGGGTGCCGGCGGCATCGGCCATCGTCGGCACCCGCAGGGACTGCCTCCGGGGGCTGGGCAGCTCGAAGGGCTCGGTCCTGCCGCCCTTGGGGAGGACCAGCACGGCGGTGTACGTGATGTCCGCGTCGGTGAGCAGGTGGGGGTTCTCGGTGACCAGGCTGAACCAGTCGTAGGCGGTGCCGCCGGAGTTGAGGGTGCGGGTCCGCTTGTGCTGGTAGCCGCCGCCGAAGACGAAGTTCCCGCCTGCCCGGGGGCCCTGGAAGGTGGAGGCGAGGGTGAACTCCGCCTTCTCGGCGTTGGTCACCGTCAGCCCCGTCTGGGCGCCGATCCGGTGCAGCAGGTCGGCCTCCAGAACCCCCTTCGCGCTGCTGCGCGCCAGCACGTGGGGGCTGAGGGAGTTGATCCGGGCCGAGACCTCCAGGTAGCCCAGCGGCTGTCCAGCGCCGTCCAGGAGGATCGGTGACAGGTACGCCGAGGCCAGCATGAGCGGCAGTCCGGAACGCTGGTTGTTCTCGTTCAGGAACGTGCGCAGCGCGGCGGCGGACTCGTCCGACAACCGGCGCAGGTGCGGGCGCAACGCGTCGGCGGTCAGGAAGGCGTCGATCAGGGCGTCCGGGTCGTGGAGGGTGTCCAGCCGGTGCAGCGGCTGCTCGTCGGTGATCAGCTGCGGGTCCGCCGGGAGGTCGTGCGGGGAGACCGGGCCGAACGGACGGGGCGGCATCCCCTGCGTGAGGTAGTGCGGGAACCACGCGGTGAGCCGCTCGGGCGAGGTCTGCGCAGCGCTCCAGTCCGCCTCGGTGTGCGGTGTCGGCGCCGTGGGACTCGGGGCGGGCACAGCCGTGAACTCCCAGCGCATCCCGTAGTCGAACGCGTGCGAGGGCTCCGTCGAGAACGCGACGGCGGACCCCGCGGTGTAGTTCTCCGGGACCGTCATCACGACGGACTGCTGGTTGTGCGTCAGCGTGACCTTCGGCGTGAACGTCTGCGAGACCGTGTCGTTGACCAGCCAGGTACGCCCGTAGGACAGCGGCAGGTTCCGCACGTTCCCCGTGGTGAGGGTGTCGCTGGTGTCGATCGCGGTCTGGTTGCGCTCCTCGATGTTGACCCGCCGCCCCTCAGCGGTGTCCTCGCTCATCACCTGGGCCTGCCGGTGGTCGAAGAACTCCACCCGCGCCGACACCTGGTAGCGGCGGCCCCCGTAGGTGACCGTGCGGGACATGCCCTTGGGGCCCAGCAGGTGCGGCATCGCGTCCAGCAGCTCGTCGCCGTCGTACTGCGCTGCGAGGTCCCCGTCCAGCTCCTCGGTGCCGCCCGGGTTCTGGGCCTCCGGGTCGCCGGACGGCTGCTCGCGCGCGGCCCGGGCCCGGACGGTCGCAGCCAGCCGCTCGTGCAGCCAGCGGACGGTGTCCTCGGGGAGCGGCATGATGTGCACCATCCCCCTCAGGCCGCGGTGGCCGCGGCCGAAGGCCGCGACGAGGGCGGAGGCCGCCGGGTCGGTGGCGGCGGGCTCCTCGGCCGGCTCGATGGCGGTGAATTCCTCGGCCGGCTCGGTGACGGCGACGGTGGTGGGCGTGGTCGCGGGGGCCGGGGGCGGCAGCGGGCGCAGGGC
>NZ_JASKYT010000454.1:0-5563 GCF_041028275.1 Streptomyces sp. PU-14G | reverse complement strand
GGCGGGGGAGGCGCGGGCGTGAGCGGGCCGGGAACCGGAGTCTCCGGGGGAGACACCGGCGTCAGCGACCCGGCGCGGCGGAGCGCACCGCTGCGCGTCGGGAACGCCTCCGGCTTCTACGGCGACCGCCTCGACGCGCTCGCCGACATGCTGACCGGCGGCCCCCTCGACGTCCTGACCGGTGACTACCTCGCCGAACTCACGATGCTCATCCTCGGCCGCGACCGCCTGAGGGACCCGGCACGCGGCTACGCCAAAACGTTCCTGCGGCAGTTGGAGACCGGGCTCGGACTCGCGAGGGAGCGCGGCGTCACCCTCGTCACGAACGCGGGCGGCCTCAACCCGGCCGGACTGGCGGACGCCGTGCGCGCGTTGAGCGACCGCGTCGGCGTGCCCGCGCGGGTCGCCCACGTCGAGGGCGACGACCTCACCGGGCGCGGGGGCTGGGGCGAGGGGGTGCTGACGGCCAACGCGTACTTGGGCGGCGCGGGCATCGCGGAGTGCCTGCGGGCCGGTGCCGACGTCGTCGTCACCGGCCGGGTGAGTGACGCCGCGCTCGTGTCGGGCTGCGCCGCCGCCCACTTCGGCTGGGCCGACGACGACTGGGACCGGCTGGCGGGCGCGGTCGTCGCCGGGCACGTACTGGAGTGCGGCACCCAGGCGACAGGCGGCAACTACGCCTTCTTCGCGGCGGAAGGGATCGACGTGCGCCGACCCGGGTTCCCGCTGGCGGAGATCGCCGAGGACGGCAGCTCGGTGATCACCAAGCACCCCGGTACCGGCGGCGCGGTCACCGTCGGTACCGTCACCGCGCAACTCCTCTACGAGACCGCGGGCCCCCGTTATCCGGGCCCCGACGTGACCGCCCGCCTGGATTCCGTGCGGCTCAGCCAGGCGGGCACCGACCGTGTACGCATCGAGGGCGTGAGGGGCGAGCCGCGCCCCGACACCCTCAAGGTCGGCCTGACCCGGCTCGGCGGCTTCCGCAACGAGGTCACCTTCGTGCTGACCGGGCTCGACATCGACGCCAAGGCCGACTTGGTGCGCGGTCAGATGGAGGCCGCGCTGTCGGGGCCTCGCCGCCCCAGGGAGGTCGCCTGGAGCCTCGCCCGGACGGGCCGCGAGGACGCCGAGGTGCAGGAAGAGGCGAGTGCGCTGCTGCGGCTGGTCGTCCGAGACGACGAAGAGACTGCCGTCGGACGCGCCGTCTCGGGCGCCGCCATCGAGCTGGCGCTGGCCAGCTACCCGGGCTTCCACGTGACGGCGCCACCGTCGCGGGGGGCGCCCTACGGGGTGTTCGAGGCGGCGTACGTCGACGCATCGGCGGTGCCCCACGTCGCGGTGCTGCCGGACGGCAGGCGGCGGGACGTGTCCTTCCCCCCTCCCTCCCCTTCCCGGAACCGGGGGCTCCGCCCACAGACTCCGTCCGGGGGCCTCCGCCCGCAAGCTTCGTCCGGGGGCCTCCTCTCCCAGACTCCGTCCGGGGGGCTCCGTTCCCCGCAACCCCCCGAGAAACGGGAAGGGGAGGGGCCGGGGCAGAACACCCGGCGCGCGCCCCTCGGCGCGATCGCCGGCGCCCGCAGCGGCGACAAGGGCGGCAGCGCCAACATCGGGGTGTGGGCCCGCGACGCGGACCCGGCGGTCTACCAGTGGCTGCGGGAGACGCTCACCGTCGCGAGACTCCGCGCGCTGCTCCCCGAGACAGCCCAGCTTCCCGTCACCCGGCAGGAACTCCCCAACCTCCACGCCCTCAACTTCGTGGTCGAGGACATCCTCGGCGCGGGCGTGGCCGCACAGCACCGCTTCGACCCGCAGGCGAAGGCGCTCGGCGAATGGCTGCGCGCGCGCCACCTCGACATACCGGAGGTCTTCCTCTCGTGACCGTAGGAGCAGGGGCAGCCGGGGCCCTCCGGTCGGCCCTCGACACCAGCGCACCGGAGTACGGCGCGAACCGCGAGGCCATGCTGGGCAGACTGGCCGAGCTCGACGCCGAGCAGGCGAAGGCGCTCGCGGGCGGCGGGGAGAAGTACGTGGCGCGGCACCGCGAGCGCGGCAAGCTGTTGGCCCGTGAGCGCATCGAGTTGCTGCTCGACCCCGACACCCCGTTCCTTGAGCTGTCCCCCCTCGCGGCGTGGGGCAGCGACTACACGACGGGCGCCTCCCTGGTGGCGGGCATCGGCGTCATCGAGGGCGTGGAGTGTCTGATCACGGCGAACGATCCGACCGTGCGCGGCGGCGCCAGCAACCCGTGGACGCTGAAGAAGGCGCTGCGGGCCAACGAGATCGCGTACGCGAACCGCCTGCCGTGCGTGAGCCTGGTGGAGAGCGGCGGCGCGGACCTGCCGAGCCAGAAGGAGATCTTCATCCCCGGGGGCGCCCTCTTCCGGGACCTCACCCGGCTCTCGGAGGCCGGCATTCCCACCGTCGCCGTCGTGTTCGGCAACTCGACGGCAGGCGGCGCGTACATCCCCGGGATGTCCGACCACGTGATCATGGTGAAGGAGCGCGCCAAGGTCTTCCTCGGCGGTCCGCCGCTGGTCAGGATGGCGACCGGCGAGGAGGCCGACGACGAGGAGCTGGGCGGCGCGGACATGCACGCCCGCACCTCGGGGCTGGCCGACCACTACGCGGTGGACGAGCCGGACGCGCTGCGCCAGGCGCGCCGCGTCGTCGCCCGCCTCAACTGGCGCAAGGCGCACCCGGACCCGGACCCGGACACCGTCGCGGAGCCCGTGCACGATCCGGAGGAGCTGCTCGGCATCGTGCCCGGGGACCTCAAGGTGCCGTTCGACCCGCGCGAGGTGATCGCCAGGATCGTGGACGGCTCCGTCTTCGACGAGTTCAAGCCGCTGTACGGGACGAGCCTGGTGACCGGGTGGGCGCGGTTGCACGGGTATCCGGTCGGTGTCCTGGCCAACGCGCAGGGGGTGCTGTTCAGCGAGGAGTCGCAGAAGGCCACCCAGTTCATCCAGCTCGCCAACCAGCGCGACATTCCGCTGCTGTTCCTGCACAACACGACCGGCTACATGGTCGGCAAGGAGTACGAGCAGGGCGGCATCGTCAAACACGGCTCGATGATGATCAACGCCGTCTCGAACTCGAAGGTGCCGCACCTGTCGGTCCTGATGGGCGCCAGCTACGGGGCGGGCCACTACGGGATGTGCGGCCGGGCCTACGAACCGCGCTTCCTGTTCGCGTGGCCGAGCGCCAAGTCCGCCGTGATGGGCCCGCAGCAGCTCGCGGGCGTGCTCTCGATCGTCATGCGCGAGTCGGCCGCCGCGAAGGGCAAACCGTTCGACGAGGAGGCCGACGCCGGGCTGCGCGCCATGGTCGAGCAGCAGATCGAGAGCGAGTCGCTGCCGGTCTTCCTGTCGGGGCGGCTCTACGACGACGGGGTCATCGATCCGCGCGACACCCGCACCGTCCTCGGCATCTGCCTGTCGGCGCTGCACACCGCACCCGTGACCGGGGCCCGCGGCGGCTTCGGCGTCTTCCGGATGTGAGCGGACGGGTGAGGTGCGGATCGAAGGTCACGGACGGACACGACAGGGAGCAGGGAATGATCCATTCCGTACTGGTCGCCAACCGCGGCGAGATCGCGCGGCGCGTCGTGCGCACCTGCCGCGAGCTGGGCATCGCCACGGTCGCCGTCCACTCCGACGCGGACGCCGAGGCGCCCCACGCGCGGGAGGCCGACGCCGCCGTCCGGCTGCCGGGCAACGCGCCGGCCGACACCTACCTGCGCGGCGACCTTCTCGTCGCCGCCGCGCGCGCCGCGGGCGCCGACGCCGTCCACCCCGGCTACGGCTTCCTGTCCGAGAACGCCGGCTTCGCGCGCGCCGTACAGGACGCGGGACTCGTGTGGATCGGCCCGCCGCCGGCCGCGATCGAGGCCATGGCCTCCAAGACCCGCGCCAAGAAGCTGATGGCCGAGGCGGACGTGCCGCTGCTCGCCCCCCTCGACCCGGAAGAGGTCACTCAGGCGGACCTTCCCGTGCTGGTCAAGGCCGCGGCGGGCGGCGGCGGACGCGGCATGCGCGTCGTGCGGGAACGCGCCGCGCTCGCCGGGGCGATCGAGGCCGCACGCGCCGAGGCCGCCGCCGCGTTCGGCGACGGAGAGGTCTTCGTCGAGCCGTACGTCGAAGACGGCCGCCACGTCGAGGTCCAGGTGCTCGCCGACACCCACGGCACCGTGTGGGCGCTGGGCACCCGCGACTGCTCGCTGCAACGCCGCCACCAGAAGGTCATCGAGGAGGCGCCGGCGCCCGGGCTCGGGGACGGGCTGCGCGCCGCGCTGGAGGACGCGGCGACCGCCGCCGCCCGCGCCGTCGGCTACGCGGGCGCGGGCACCGTCGAGTTCCTCGTCTCCGGCCAGGGGCGCCCCTTCTTCCTGGAGATGAACACCCGCCTCCAGGTCGAGCACCCGGTGACCGAGTGCGTGTACGGGCTGGATCTGGTCGCCCACCAGATCCAGGTGGCGGAGGGCGCTCCCCTCCCGGCCGACGGACCCCCGCCGCCGCGGGGCCACGCCGTCGAGGCGCGCCTGTACGCGGAGGACCCGGCCCACGACTGGCAGCCGCAGACGGGAACCCTGTGGCGGCTCCACGTCCCGGGGGACGTCCGCGTCGACTCCGGCGTCGCGGACGGCAGCGAGATCGGCGTGCACTACGACCCGATGCTCGCGAAGGTCATCGCCGGCGCGCCGACCCGTTCCGCGGCGGTACGGAAGCTGGCACGGGCGTTGGAGCAGGCCCAGGTGCACGGGCCCGTCACCAACCGCGACCTGCTCGTGCGCTCCCTGCGCCACCCCGACTTCGCCGCCGCCCGCCTCGGCACCGGCTTCTACGACCGCCACCTGGCCGGGCTGACCGCACCCACCGACGCGGACGCCGACGAAACCGCCCACGCCCTGCTGGCCGCCGCGCTCGCCCACGCCGTACGCGACGAACCGGCCCGCCCCCGCGTCGCCGCCAGGACGGGCGGCTGGCGCAACCTCGCCTCCGCGCCCCACCTGCGGCGGTACGCCGACCGCGACGGAACCGAGCACGAGGTGCGCTACACGTGGGGGCGCGGCGGCCGGCTGACGCCCGTCTCGTCCCCCGACGTGCGGGTCGTCACCGCGCGGGCCGACGCGGTCGTGCTGGAGAGCGGCGGGGTGCGGCGCCGGTACCAGGTCGCCACGTACGGCGACCTGGTGTTCGCCGGCGCGCACGCCTTCACGGCCCTGCCCCGCCTCCCCGAGCCCGAGGACGTGGCGGAACCCGGCTCCCTGCTGGCCGCCATGCCCGGCACCGTCGTCCGCCTCGCGGAGGGCCTGACCGAGGGCAGCACCGTCACCGCGGGGCAGCCCCTGCTGTGGCTGGAGGCGATGAAGATGGAGCACCGGGTGGTCGCTCCCACGGACGGAAGAGTCACCGCGCTGCACGTGGCCGAGGGCAGGCAGGTCGACGTCGGCACCGTCCTCGCCGTCGTCACGGAGTAGGAGCGGCCCGGGCCCGCCCTTCCACGGACGCTTTTTCCCAGCCGGTCCGGCGTCTGAGGACCGGGGTCCGGGGGCGGAGCC
>NZ_JASKYT010000453.1:0-5598 GCF_041028275.1 Streptomyces sp. PU-14G | reverse complement strand
GGTTTATCGACACGTCGTCATACTTGCGGGGGAATCAATCCGTGAGGAGGGGTTCACCCGGAGTGCGATGGGCAACTCTGGACCCGCGACGTCGTACAGCTAGACCGCCCCGCAGTCGGCCAACTGCAGGCGGACCAAAGGCACTTACGGCGCAACTCGGCACGGGGCGCGCGGTCGTGTGTGTGGCGCGGTCGTGTGGGGGCGGTCGTGTGGGTCGTCTGCGGCGCGGTCGTGTGCGGGGGCGGACGGGTTGACAGCGCACGCGTTTCTGACGGACAGTCAGAAAATGCGACTCGCCCCGACCGATCGCCACCGCGCGCTCCGTGCCGAGTTGCGCGCCTACTTCCGCGCTCTGCGACCGCCGGACGGCAGCGAACCCCCGCAGCGTGCCCTGCTGCGCCGGATCGGGGCCGACGGGCTGCTCGGCCTCGGCTGGCCCGTCGAGTACGGCGGCCGGGGGCGGGGCCCGGACGAGCAGTTCGTCTTCTTCGACGAGGCCTACCGCGCGGGGGCGCCCGTCTCGATGGTCACCCTCAACACCGTCGGCCCGACGCTGATGAAGTACGGCACCGAGGAGCAGAAGGCGTTCTTCCTGCCCCGCATCCTCAGCGGCGAGATCGTCTTCGCCATCGGCTACACGGAGCCGGAGGCAGGCACGGATCTCGCCTCGCTGCGCACCCGTGCGGTGCGCGTGGCCGACGGCGGCTGGCGCGTCGACGGGGCGAAGACGTTCACCAGCAACGCCCAGCAGGCCGACTGGATCTGGCTGGCCTGCCGCACGGACCCCGAGGCGCCCAAGCACAAGGGCGTCTCGATCCTCCTCGTGCCGACCGACGCACCCGGGTTCTCGTGGACGCCCATCGAGACGGTCGGCGGGCTGACCACCACGGCGACCTACTACGACGGCGTCCGGCTCCCTCCCGGCGCCCTCGTCGGCGAGGAGAACGGCGGCTGGGGCCTGATCACCAACCAGCTCAACCACGAACGGGTGGCGCTCGCCGCGCTCGGCATGCAGGCCGAGGACCACTACCACGCCGTGCTCGCCCACGTACGCGAGACCGGTCTGATCGGCGAACCCTGGGTGCGGGCGCGGCTCGCGGAGGCGCACGCCCGCCTCGCGGCCACCCGGCTGCTCAACTGGCGGCTCGTCCAGGACGTCGGCGCGGGCACGCTCGCCCCCGGCGACGCCAGCGGGGTCAAGGTCGCGGGCACGGAGAGCACCGTCGCGGTCTACGCGCTGTGCCAGGAGGTGCTGGGCGAGGCCGGGACGGTGCGCGCCGGATCGCCGGGCGCGTTCGGTGACGGCGAGGTCGAACGGATGAACAGAGCCGCGCAGATCAACACCTTCGGCGGCGGGGTGAGCGAGGTCCAGCGGGAGATCGTCGCGACGATGCGGCTCGGGATGGTCAGGAGGCGGCGATGAGCGGCACAGGCGGGCCCACGGCCGGGGCCCCGGAGGGGACCGCGACCGGGACGATGCCGGGGGACACATCCGGTGCAGGGCCCGGCTCCGCAGCGGGGGCGGGGCCCGCCTCCGCGGGGGGCCCGGACGAGCTGTACGCGCTGCTGCGCGGCTACGAGGGGCGTCCTGCCGGTGCCTCGGCGCGAGGCCGCGACCCGGTGAACGAACCGATGATCCGGCACTGGTGCGAGGCGCTGGGCCACCCGGTGCCGCCCGACGGTTCGGCACCGGCGACGATGCTCCAGGTCTGGACGATGGCCGGGCTCGAAGGGCGGGCGGGCCGCAGGGGGGCGTACGACGAACTGCTGGGTCTGCTGGACGGCGCCGGCTACACCTCTGTGGTCGCGACCGACTGCGAACAGGAGTACGGGCAGCCGCTGCGCCCCGGGGACGAGGTCACGTTCGACGCGCTGATCGAGTCGGTCTCCCCGCGCAAGACGACCAAGCTGGGCACCGGCTACTTCCTCACGACGCGCATGGACGTGCGCGTCGGCGAGACGACGGTGGGAACCCACCGGTTCCGCATTCTCAAGTACCGCCCGGCGGCGCGTACCCCTTCGGACAAACCGGCGGGACCCCGCTCGGCGGTTGAGCGGGACGCGCCCCGCCGACCGCGCCCCGTCGTCAACCGGGACAACGCGGGCTTCTGGGAAGGTGTGGCCGCGCACAAACTGCTCTTCCAGCGCTGCGACGCCTGCGCGGCACCGCGCTTCCCCTGGCTGCCGGGCTGCAACGGCTGCGGCTCGCCGGAGTGGTCGGCGGTCGAGTCGGCCGGGCACGGGACGGTGTACTCGTACGTCGTCATGCACCACCCGCCCTTCCCCGCGTTCGACCCGCCGTACGCGGTGGCGCTCGTGGAACTGGTCGAAGGGTTCCGGATCGTCAGCAACCTCGTCGGCGTCGACTGCGACGCGGTGCGCATCGGGATGCCGGTCGAGCTGGAGTTCCTGCGGGTGGACGACGCGCTGGAACTGCCCGTCTTCCGGGCGGCGCCGGAACGGGCGGCGGCCTGATGGACTTCACCCCCACCGAGGAGCAGACCGCGGCACGCGATCTGGCGGCCGGCATCATCGGCGACCTGGCCACGCACGAGCGCCTCACCGCGCTCGGCACAGGCACCGACCCCGAGCTGTGGAAGACGCTGAGCGGCGCGGGTCTGATCGCGGCGGTCGAGGAGATCGGACTGGTCGGCCTGGCGCTCCTCCTGGAGGAGCAGGGCAGGCGCACGGCACAGATCCCGCTGGCGGCCACCTGCGCGTTCGGACTGCTGCCCGTCGCGGCGTACGGCACGGACGAACAGCGCGCCCGCCTGCTGCCCGGTCTGCGGGACGGCACGGCGGTGGCGACCGGAGCACTTCCCTCCTTCCCGCGGGCCCCGTTCGAGCGGCCCTCGTTCCCGCGGGCCCCCTTCGAGCGGACCTCGTTCCCGCAGGCCTCGTGCGAGCCGGCCCCGTTCGCGCGGGCGGGGCGGAGTGCGGAAGGGGCCTGGGGGCCGAGGGTGGACGAGAAGGGGCGGCTGTCGGGGACGGTGCCGGTCGTCCCCTGGCTGCGGACGGCCACCCACGTGCTGGTGCCCGCGAGGGAGACCTCCGTCGGTCCGCCGCGGCTCTTCCTCGTTCCGACGGACCAGCGCGCGGTCGCCGTCGCGGCGGTCGAGACGACGGCACCCTGGGCGGCAGGCCGACTTGAGCTGTCCGGCGCTCGGGGGGAGCCGCTGGAGGGCGGCCGGGGCGTGCCGGACGGTGAGGTGTACGAAGGGACGCTCGGGCGCGCCCGTACGGCGTTCGCGGCGCTCCAGGCGGGCGTGTGCGCCGGGTCGCTGGCGCACGCGGTGGCCCACACGTCCCGGCGCGAACAGTTCGGCCGCCCCCTGTCGACCAACCAGGCGGTGCAGCTGCGCGCCGCCGACGCGCACCTGGACACCGAGGCCATCCGCGTCACCTGTCTCGAGGCGGCCTGGCGGTACGACACCGGCCTGCCCGCGCACACGCATGCGCTGACCGCCGCGTGGTGGGCCGCCGAGGCGGGCCGCAGGGTCGTCCACACCGGGCAGCACCTGCACGGCGGTGTCGGCGCGGACGTCACCCACCCCGTGCACCGGCACTTCCTGTGGGGCCGTCAACTGGACGCTTTTCTCGGCTCTCCGGGGGCGCTGCTGGCCGACCTGGGGGAGGCACTGGCGGTCCCCGAGAGGGATGCCGAATGGAGGGAGGAACTGTGATCCCGCACGAGGGCGAACCGCTGCCGCCACTGGAGATCCCGGTGACCCGCACACTCATCGTCTCCGGCGCGCTGGCCTCACGCGACTTCCAGGACGTCCATCACGACGCCGAGGCCGCCAGGGAGAAGGGCTCGGACGACATCTTCATGAACATCCTGACCACGAACGGCCTGGTGGGCCGCTATGTCACCGGCTGGGCCGGCCCGCACGCCGTCCTGCGCAAGGTCGCCATCCGGCTGGGCGTCCCCGCCTATCCGGGCGACACGCTCGCACTGTCCGGACGCGTCACCGCCGTCACCCCTCCGGCACCGGACGCCCCCGGCGCGGGGGTGGCCGGCGCCGAGTCGGCCACCACTCGGTCAGCCACCACCCGGTCGGCCACCGCCGAGTCGGCCACCGTCGAGGTCGCCGTACGGGGAGCGGGCCGTCTCGGCGACCACGTCACCGGCACGGTCGTCGTCACCCTCGCGGGAACCGACCCGAAGGGTGCCTCCTCATGAGCCTGCACGCGGCCGACGCGCTCGGCGGACGGGCGGCCGTCGTCGGCGTCGGGGCGACCCCGTTCACCAAGGACTCCGGACGCAGCGAACTCGCCCTCGCGGTGGAGGCCGTGCGCGCCGCGCTGGACGACGCGGGGCTGACACCGGGCGACGTCGACGGCATGGTCACCTTCACGATGGACACCAGCCCGGAGATCACCGTCGCACAGGCGGCCGGTGTCGGAGAGCTGTCGTTCTTCTCGCGGGTGCACTACGGCGGGGGTGCCGCCTGCGCCACGGTCCAGCAGGCGGCGCTCGCGGTCGCCTGCGGGCTGGCCGAGACGGTGGTGTGCTACCGCGCGTTCAACGAGCGCTCCGGACGGCGCTTCGGTGCCGGCGTGCAGCAGCGCGAACCGTCGGCCGAGGGGGCGGCGCTGGGCTGGTCGCTGCCCTTCGGACTGCTCACGCCGGCCTCCTGGGTCGCCATGGCGGCGCAGCGCTACCTGCACACCTACGGGCTCACCCCGGAGGCCTTCGGGCATGTCGCCGTGGTGGACCGCAAGTACGCCGCCACCAACCCCGCCGCCTACTTCCACGGCAAACCCCTCACCCTGGAGCAGCACGCCGCCTCGCGCTGGATCGTCGAGCCGCTGCGGCTGCTGGACTGCTGCCAGGAGACGGACGGCGGGCAGGCTCTGGTGATCACCTCACCGGAACGCGCGCGCGGGCTGCGGCACCGGCCGGCGCTGATCGCGGCGGCGGCCCAGGGGGCGGGACGCGGCCAGGAACAGATGACGAGTTTCTACCGTGACGAGCTGACCGGGCTCCCCGAGATGGGCGTCGTGGCGCGCCAGCTGTGGCGCACCAGTGGACTGGGCCCCGCCGAGATGGACGTGGCGGTGCTCTACGACCACTTCACCCCGTTCGTGCTCATGCAGTTGGAGGAGTTCGGCTTCTGCGGGCGCGGGGAGGGCGCCGCTTTCGTCGCCGAGGAGGCGCTGCCCCTCAACACGCACGGCGGGCAACTGGGCGAGGCGTATCTGCACGGCATGAACGGCATCGCCGAGGCCGTGCGGCAGCTCCGCGGGACCTCCGTCAACCAGGTCGACGGGTGTGAGCGCGTGCTGGTCACGGCGGGCACGGGCGTTCCCACCTCCGGGTTGGTACTGACCCGGTAGGTGGCGGTACCGGACCGGGCAGACGGCTGAATCCCGGCGGCCGGCGGGCGCGCCTGAAGGGCGCGACGGAGCGGGGCTCGTTCACTCGCCCCATGGCGACGACAAATCCGATGATGCGACGAGTGGCTCTCCTTTCGGCCGGGCTCGCCGCCGCGCTGACCAGCGGTGTGCTCCCGGCCGCCGGTGCGGAGCCCGTCCCGACCGATTCCGTCCCGGCCGATTCCGCCCCGGCCGATTCCGCCCTTTCCGCCTCCGCCC
>NZ_JASKYT010000452.1:0-4058 GCF_041028275.1 Streptomyces sp. PU-14G | reverse complement strand
TTCCAGGGCCCCGACGGAATCGTCACGGACCCGGACSTGTTCGAGCAGGCGGGCCCAGGTGCCGTCCGCTTCCCAGCGGGCGAACCGTTCATAGACCGTCTGCCACGGCCCGTAGCGTTCAGGCAGGTCACGCCACGGGGCACCGGTCCGCAACCGCCACAGCACCCCGTTGATCACCTGCCGGTGATCCCGCCATGGCCGCCCACGACCATCCACACCAGGCAACAGCGGGGCTACCCGCTCCCACGCCGCATCCGTCAGCTCACCACGACCCACCACAAGATCAATTATCAGACAGGCCCTAGCCCCGGCAGGGACGAGTCGGCGTGGCTTGACCGATCTGGGGCTGCTGGAGCCTAGGGTCCCGGATCTTGACGGAAGAGGGAAAGTCGGGGCTGTTTCTGCGGGTGCGGCGAGGACGTAGAAATGGGCAGTGCCTTCGTTCAGGGCCACGCCGCCGTTGCAGCCGCCGCCCTGCGTGCGGTTGAGGAACTACGCCTGCTGCCGCACCAGCTGATGTCGCTGGGGTACGGTCCGGAGCGGTCGGTGGTGCAGACGGCCGTCGAGGAGGCGGGCTGGGGACGCTGCACCAGGTGCCCGTACGTCGGGCCTTCGGCTTCCCACACCTGCACCGCCA
This sequence comes from Streptomyces sp. PU-14G, assembly GCF_041028275.1. Classification (NCBI taxonomy): domain Bacteria; kingdom Bacillati; phylum Actinomycetota; class Actinomycetes; order Kitasatosporales; family Streptomycetaceae; genus Streptomyces; species Streptomyces sp. PU-14G. The sequence goes on along the minus strand of NZ_JASKYT010000452.1, from coordinate 3,421 downwards.
ACGCCCCGTCTGCCGATCAGTCCCTCGCCTCACCGGCCCCCACCACAGCGTCGCCGGCCGACTCGGGGATTGCCCAGGACCGACGGTTGCCGGGGCCGGACGACTCGACGTGGGAGGCAGTGCCGCTGCATCTCTGCCAGCAGCTCCGGGTGCCGGCGCAAGAACTGGTGTCACCCGCGCGGGGGGCACTGGCGGCACCGAAGAACCGGGCCGTGCTGCGCGCGGTCCGGGCGGCCAGCCAGATGCGGATGACCGGCGCGCACTGGACCCTGCTGCTCACCACCGACCGGGAAATTTTCGGCGGCCCGCGCAGCCGGCGTGCCCAGCGGCTGTACGCGGTATTGGAGGAGGTGGCGGCTCTGCATGCGCCGCCCGCCAGGGAGCAGGGCGCTGGCTTGGCTGTAAGGAGCGAAGGCGTGGCTCAGACGATGGAACCAACCTGACGGCACAATTCGGCGATCGTTACGCCGCCCGCGTGGTCCGGCTCACTCACCGGCTGACCTACGTACACGCATCGGCAACCCATCTAGCACAAGATGAGCCTCACAGTAGAGAGCGTCAGCACCTACTGTGAGGCTCGTCACGTATATATCGGTCACAGTTGAACAAAGGCGAGCGATCTGGGCGCGTTCTCTGTTCATCGACCCGCGCAGAGCCCTCCGCCCGCCCGACCCTCGCAATCTTGGCCCGCACATGGCCCGGAAATACTGATCAGGGGGCGAGAACCCCCCGAAACAAGGTGAGACAGGCCCAGTATGTCCGGTTCCTGCGGCGGGCCTTGTTCGAATACGGAGAAAGCCCCTCCCGGCCTGCATTAGCGCAGGTCAGGAGGGGCTTTCCCACCCTGTGGCGGCGCCAGGATTCGAACCTGGGAAGGCTGAGCCGGCAGATTTACAGTCTGCTCCCTTTGGCCGCTCGGGCACACCGCCTGGGATTGCTGCCCGATGCCCGCCCTGGGGCGGTGCGCCGTGGCAACGGTGTAAACCATACCCGATGGCCGGGGGTGGTTCGCCACCCGGTTCTTCCGGCGTCGGTGGCCCGCGCGGCGCCGCCGAGGAGAGCGCCGGAGGCCGGTCGCGGGTGGCTAGGCTTTGCGCAGGGCTGCCGCCTCGGCGCGGCCGCCGTTTTTCTGCCGGATCTATGTACGAGGAGCCAACTCACCATGGCCGACTCCAGTTTCGACATCGTCTCGAAGGTCGAGCGGCAGGAGGTCGACAACGCGCTGAACCAGGCCGCGAAGGAGATCTCCCAGCGGTACGACTTCAAGGGTGTGGACGCTTCGATCGCGTGGTCGGGCGAGCGGATCGAGATGCGGGCGAACTCCAAGGAGCGGGTCGAGGCCGTGCTCGACATCTTCCAGTCCAAGCTGGTCAAGCGCGGCATCTCGCTCAAGGCGCTCGACACCGGCGACCCGCAGGCCTCCGGCAAGGAGTACCGCATCGGCGCGTCCCTCCAGGAGGGGATCTCCCAGGACAACGCGAAGAAGGTCGCGAAGGTCATCCGGGACGAGGGGCCCAAGGGCGTCAAGGCGCAGGTGCAGGGCGAGGAGCTCCGGGTGACCTCGAAGAGCCGCGACAGCCTGCAGGAGGTCATCACGCTGCTGAAGGGCAAGGACTTCGACTTCGCGCTGCAGTTCGTGAACTACCGCTGAGCGGAGCCGCTGCCCTGCGTGAGGGGCCGGCCGCCGCAGCCCGGATCCGTCCGGACGGCAGCGGCCGGCCCCTCACTCCTGGCACACCCGCCCGACACGGGATCTCCTGGCTCGCCCGCCCGGCACGGGCGCGCCCGTACCGGGCAGACTCGCGCCGTACCCGCACGGGCTCGCGCCGTACCGGCGGCACAGGCTCACGCCCTACCGGGCCTCACCAGCGGTAGTGCGGGTAGGCCGCCTGGGTGCCCGTGGGGACGATCTCGCGGCCGAGGGGCATCAGCGAGATCGGCACCATCTTGAAGTGGGCCAGGCCGAACGGGATGCCGATGATGGTCAGGCACAGTCCCACGCCGAGCGTGATGTGGCCGAGGGTGAGCCAGATTCCGGCGAAGATGAGCCAGATGATGTTGCCGATCCCGGAGGCCGCGCCGGCGTCGTGCCGCTGTACGGCTGTTCTGCCGAACGGCCACAGCGCGTACGCGGCGATGCGGAAACACGCCAGCCCCCACGGGATGGTGATGACGAGCACGCAGCAGAGGGCACCGGCGAGCAGATAGCCGAGGGCCATCCACAGTCCGGAGAAGATCAGCCAGATGAGGTTGAGAAGGGTCTTCACCCTCGCCAGCCTGCCATCTTCTCCAGCCGTGCGACACGTTCGGCCATGGGGGGATGTGTGGAGAACAGCTTCGTCATGCCGCCCTCGCCTCTGCGGAACGGGTTGGCGATCATCATGTGGCTCGCGGTCTCCAGCCGGGGCTCCGGCGGCAGCGGGAGCTGCGCCGTACCGGCCTCCAGCTTGCGCAGCGCGGAGGCGAGCGCCAAGGGGTCACCGGTGAGCTGGGCGCCCGAGGCGTCCGCCTCGTACTCGCGGGAGCGGGAGACGGCGAGCTGGATGAGGGAGGCGGCGACCGGGCCGAGCAGCATGATCAGCAGCATGCCGACCAGCCCGGGCCCCTCGTCGTCGTCGGAGCGGCCCAGGGGGATCAGCCAGGCGAAGTTCACCAGGAAAAGCACCACGGAGGCGAGGGCCCCGGCGACGGACGAGATGAGGATGTCCCGGTTGTAGACGTGGCTGAGCTCGTGGCCGATGACGCCGCGCAGCTCCCGCTCGTCCAAAAGGCGCAGGATGCCGTCCGTGCAGCACACCGCGGCGTTGCGCGGGTTGCGGCCGGTCGCGAAGGCGTTCGGCGCCTGGGTGGGCGAGAGGTAGAGCCGCGGCATGGGCTGCCGCGCGGCCGTCGACAGCTCGCGGACCATGCGGTAGAGCTGCGGGGCCTCGAACTCGCTGACCGGGCGGGCGCGCATGGCACGCAGCGCCAGCTTGTCGCTGTTCCAGTACGCGTACGCGTTCGTACCCAGCGCGATCAGCAGGGCGATCAGCAGGCCCGTCGTGCCGAAGAAGCTCCCGATGACGACGATGAGAGCGGACAGTCCTCCGAGGAGCAGAGCTGTCCTCAGCCCGTTGTGCCGGCGGTGCACGGTACGCCCTCCAGATGGTGCTGCGGGGCCCCGAGCCGGGCGGACCTTCCGCCTTCGACGGCCCCGTCCTGTGGACCCTCCCTTTCCCGTCAACGGAGAGCGCACGTTCTCGGTTCCCCGGCGGCCGACGCGGTCCCGCTACCCCTTCGGGGGGCGCCGGAGGGGGGTGCGGGTCGCCCGCCCCCCCCCCCCCCCCCCCCCCCCCCCCCCCCCCCCCCCCCCCCCCCCCCCCCCCCCCCCCCCCCCCCCCCCCCCCCTCTCCGTTGACGGGAAAGGGAGGGTCCACAGGAC
>NZ_JASKYT010000451.1:0-5410 GCF_041028275.1 Streptomyces sp. PU-14G | reverse complement strand
GGGTGGGGGGGCGTGGCGAAGTGCGGTGACGGCTCCTGCCACGGGTGAGGGGAGCCGTCCGGACTGCCCGTGCCCTGCTTCCGGTGGGGAAGCCCCATGTCCATGTGCTGCCTCAGCTCCCTGACGCCCCGACGTGCCGGCCTGGTGGGGCCGACACCCTCCTGCCTCCAATCTAGCGGCCGACCACCTCAGTTGGTCCACGCCCGCGCTTGAAGGGGGTCGTGCGGTGAGTGGGGGCACCGGCCTCGGCCTTGCTGGGCGGGGCGGCGGCGGTCGCGTCGGGCTCGCCGCCTATGTCCGTGGTGGCCAACCGGCGCACCACACTTCTCCGGAGCGGAGCATGTGTCGGTCGCGTACGTGCCCCTAGCCTGCGAAGTACGAGACCCCCGTTTCTCCCGAGGAGTGCGTTATGACCGCAATGACTGAACTGTCCGGAGGGCCCACCCTCCCCCAGGAGCGGCGCGTCGTCACCGCCATTCCCGGGCCGAAGTCGCAGGAGCTGATGGCACGCAAGCAGGCCTCGGTCGCCAGTGGCGTCGGGACGGTGCTGCCGGTCTTCGCGCGGCGTGCGGGCGGCGGTGTCCTGGAGGACGTGGACGGGAACTCGTTCATCGACCTCGGTTCCGGCATCGCCGTGACCTCTGTCGGCAACAGCGCGGAAGCCGTGGTTCGCCGCGCGACGGAACAGCTCAACGACTTCACGCACACCTGTGCGATGGTCGCCCCGTACGAGCCGTACGTGCGGGTCTGTGAGGAGTTGGCCGCGCTCACGCCTGGGGACCACGCGAAGAAGAGCGCACTGTTCAACTCGGGTGCGGAAGCGGTCGAGAACGCTGTGAAGGTCGCCCGTGCGCACACCGGCCGCCAGGCGGTCGTCGTCTTCGACCACGGCTACCACGGCCGGACCAACCTGACGATGGCGCTCACCTCCAAGAACATGCCGTACAAGCACAGCTTCGGCCCGTTCGCCCCCGAGGTGTACCGCGTCCCCGTCGCCTACCCCTACCGCTGGCTGACCGGCCCGGAGAACTGCGCCGAGGAGGCGGCGGCCCAGGCCATCGACCAGATCACCAAGCAGATCGGCGCCGACAACGTCGCGGCGATCATCATCGAGCCTGTACTGGGCGAGGGCGGCTTCATCGTTCCGGCTAAGGGCTTCCTTCCGCGCGTACAGCAGTTCGCGCGGGACAACGGCATCGTCTTCGTGGCGGACGAGATCCAGTCGGGCTTCTGCCGCACAGGCCAGTGGTTCGCCTGTGAGGACGAGGGGCTGGTCCCGGACCTGATCACCACGGCCAAGGGCATCGCGGGCGGCCTGCCGCTGGCGGCCGTCACCGGGCGTGCCGAGATCATGGACTCCGCGCACAGCGGCGGCCTCGGCGGCACCTACGGCGGCAACCCGGTGGCGTGCGCGGCGGCGCTCGGTTCGATCGAGACGATGCGCGAGCTCGACCTGCCCGCCAAGGCCCGGCGCATCGAGGAGATCATGAAGCCGCGGCTGGAGAAGATCGCGGAGCAGTCCGACATCATCGGCGAGGTGCGCGGGCGCGGTGCGATGCTCGCCATCGAGCTGGTCAAGCCCGGCGGCAAGGAGCCCAACCCGGAGGCCACCGCGGCGCTCGCCAAGGCGTGCCACCAGCAGGGGCTGCTGATCCTGACGACCGGTACGTACGGCAACGTCGTCCGCTTCCTGCCGCCGCTGGTCATCGGCGAGGAACTGCTCAACGAGGGTCTCGACATCCTGGAGGACGCGCTCTCGGGCCTGTGAGGGCCGACGGGGCTCGGTGACCCACCCACCGGAAGTGGGGGGGGGSACTCACTCAGSCCCCCCCACTTCCGCGTTGCCGCACTTCCGCACTTCCGCGTTGCCCGCACTTCCGCGTTGCCCGCGCTCCCGCACGTCCACGCTCCCGGCCGCCGGGCCGCCCGGGCCGTCCCCCGGTAACGTGAGGTCTCAGCGACAGGCGGCGAAGCGTTGTCCTGCGGCTGTGCCCGTTGCGGGCGTCGTGGGCGTTGACCAGCAAGGGAGCGGTGCCGGGTGAAGAATGTGTGCGGGGCCGATGTCCGGTGCGTGTCCCATCTGTCGGGTCACGCTCGCCTGCCGTACGGTTTTCCGTGTTGCCGGGATGCGGGGAGGAACCACCCCGGTGTCCCGGTCCGAGCCCGTCTTTCCCCGAGACCGGCCCGGTCGTGCCCTCGCGCACGTATCTCCTCGATCGGATGACGGCTTGTCCCACACCCCCCGGGACCTGTACGAGCCCGGTCGAGACGGCCGCCCCGGAATCCCCCCGGTTCCTGGGCGGCCCAGCGCGTCGATGCCCGATTCCGCCCGCTCCTCTTCTGCCGTTCCCGTACTGCGGTTGATTGCTTGCCTGCTGTGCGGTGCTCTTTCCGCGCTGTTCACCTGGCAGGTACTCACGCGAGGGCAGCTGTTCCGCTGGGACGAGGAGTTGGGTGACGGTATGCGGGCGGCAGCTCCGCCCCGGGCGGCGGCCGAGTTGCTGTCGGACCTCGGCAATATGACGGTGGCTCTGCCGGTACTGGCTGTCGCCATGGCTCTTGCGCTCTGGCTCACCCGGGGCCGCGGCTGGCGGCCGGTGCTCTGCTACGCCTCGGCCATGGTCGTCATGGCGCTGGTCGTCACGGGGATGAAGAGTTGGACGGACCGTACAGGCCCCTTGGGAGGCGGCGGTTTCTACCCCTCGGGGCATGCCGCCACCACCGCGGTGGCTCTCGGTGGAGCACTGCTTCTGCTGGCGGGCTGGCTCTCCCGCGCGCTGCTGGTGGTGGCGTGGGCGGGCGTCGTGGTGCTCTCCCTGGGCAACGGGCTGGGGCTGGTGTGGCGGGGCTACCACTGGCCGCTGGACGTCGCGGCCAGTTGGTGCCTCGGCGTGCTGCTGCTCTGTTCGGCCGCCGCACTGGCCCGTCGTACGTCTCGGCGGGCGTCTCCTCCTGCCCCGCCCCCCCCTCCCGCATCGGAGTCCTCGGCCTGACCCCCCGGGCCGGCGGTCACGTGGCCCGCAGCAGCGTGACCCGCGGCGGCGTGACCCGCGGCCGTCAGCTGTCGAAGCCCATGCCGACCTTGTCCATCGCCTTCAGCCACAGGTTGCGCCGTCCCGCCTGCGCGTCCGAGCGGGCCAGCGACCACTGGGTGATGCCGATGCCGGCCCAGCGCACCGGTTCGGGCGGGAAGGGCAGTGGCTTCTTGCGGACCATCTCCAGCGCGGTGCGCTCGGTGCGGCGGCCGGCGAGGAGGTCGAGCATCACCTCGGCGCCGAAACGGGTGGCACCGACACCGAGTCCCGTGTAGCCGAGCGCGTAGCTGACGCGTCCGTCCATGGCGGTGCCGAAGAAGGGCGAGAAGCGCGAGCAGGTGTCGATGGCGCCGCCCCAGCGGTGGCTGAAACGCAGGCCCTCCAGTTGCGGGAAGCAGCGGAAGAAGTGCTCGGCGAGCTTGGCGAACGTCTCGGGGCGCTGGTGGTACTCGCGGGAGATGCGGCTGCCGTAGTGGTACAGCACGTCGTAGCCGCCCCACAGGATGCGCTTGTCCGGGGTGATGCGGAAGTAGTGGAAGTGGTTGGCGCTGTCACCGAGGCCCTGGCGGTTGCGCCAGCCGATGGCGGCCTGCTGCTCGTCGTTCAGGGGTTCGGTCATCAGGGCGTAGTCGTAGACGGGGACGACGTAGGGCCGTACCCGGCGCAGGAGGGAGGGGAACGCGTTGGTGCCGAGCGCGACGTGCCGTGCGCGGACGCGCCCGTAGGGCGTGCCGACGGCCACCTGGGCGCCTCGGGCGTCCAGCCGGGTGGCGGGCGTGTGTTCGTGGATGCGGACTCCGGCCCGTTCGCAGGCGCGTTTGAGGCCCCAGGCCATCCGGGCGGGGTTGAGCATGGCGACGCCGGTGCGGTCCCACAGGCCGGCCAGGAAGGTGGGCGAGTCGACCTCGGCGCGTACCGCGTGCTCGTCCAGGAAGGTCAGCCCCTCCCCCACGCCCCGTTCCCGCGCCTCGTGTGCCCACTCCTCCAGTTCGGCCACCTGGTAGGGCTCGGTGGCCACGCTGATCTCGCCGGTGCGCTCGAAGTCGCAGTCGATGTCGTAGCGCGCGACGGCTTCCTCGATGGCGTCGAGGTTGCGCTGGCCGAGCCTCTCCAGGCGGGCGATCTCGCCGGGCCAGCGGGTGAGGCCGTTACCGAATCCGTGGGTGAGTGAGGCCGCGCAGAAGCCGCCGTTGCGTCCTGAGGCGGCCCAGCCGACCTCCTCGCTCTCGATGAGCACCACGTCGCGGTGCGGGTCGCGCTCCTTGGCGAGCAGCGCCGTCCACAGACCGCTGTAGCCTCCGCCGACGACGAGCAGGTCGCAGTGCTCGTCGCCGACGAGGGCGGGGCGCGCGGTCGGGCGGTGTGCGGGGTCGTCCAGCCAGAACGGCGCGGGCTGGGCGTCGGCGAGAGAGCGGAGGGCAGCTGGGGAGGCCACGGCATCGCTCACGGTTATCGGCTCCTTGTTCTCATACACGAGTGCGAGCCCGCGGCTGCGGAGCTCGCCGCGGCGAGCGGGCTTCGGCTCGCCGTGGGGGGAGCGGCGTCAGGACTTCTTACGCCGGTTGGCCGCGATCTGGCCGCCGAGCACGATGGCGACGGCCAGGACGAACATCGCCGAGCCGATGACGTTCACCTGTACCGGCACGCCCCGCTGCGCGGCGCCCCACACGAACATCGGGAAGGTGACCGTCGAGGGGCCCGCGTTGAACTGGGTGATGATGAAGTCGTCGAAGGACAGCGCGAAGCTGAGCATGGCGCCCGCGGCGATACCGGGCGCCGCGAGCGGCAGCGTGACGCGCCAGAACGTCTGGAAGGGGCCGGCGTACAGGTCCCGTGCGGCCTCTTCGAGCCGGGGGTCCATGCTCATCACCCGCGCCTTGACGGCGACGACGACGAAGCTGAGGCAGAACATGACGTGGGCGATGAGAATCGTGAGGAAGCCGAACTCGATGCGCATGTTGAGGAAGAGGGTGCCGAGGGAGGCGGCCATCACGACCTCGGGCATGGCCATCGGCAGGAAGATCAGCGCATTGGTGGTGCTCTTGCCGCGGAAGCGGTAGCGGGCCAGGGCGAAGGCGGCGAAGGTCCCGAACGCGGTGGCGAGCAGCGTGGCGAGCACCGCGATCCGGAGGCTGAGCCCGAGCGAGCCGCACAGGTTGGCGACTCCGCAGGGGTCCGTCCAGGCGTCCGTGGAGAAGGCCTGCCAGGCGTAGTTGAACCGGCCTGCGGGCTTGTTGAAGGAGAACACCAGGACGACCACGTTCGGGAGCAGCAGGTACGCCAGTGCGGCGCACCCGGCCAGGACCACGGCGTTCCTGCGCAGCCAGCGCAGCGGTGCGCCCAGAGGCCGCGGGGCAGCGGACACGGGGGTGGGC
>NZ_JASKYT010000450.1:0-5975 GCF_041028275.1 Streptomyces sp. PU-14G | reverse complement strand
CGGTCAGTGCATGGTGAAGCCGCCGTTGACGGCGAGCAGTTGTCCGGTGACGTACCGGGACTCCTCGCTCAGCAGGAAGGAGAGGAGCCCGGTCAGGTCCTCGGGCCGCTGGGCGCGGGAGATGGCCCGGTTCGCGCGGTAGAGGCCGTGCCGTTCCTCGGGCACCGCCGCGGTCGCCTCGCACTCGGTGAGGCCGGGCGCCAGCGCGTTGACGGTGATGCCCTTGTCGCCGAGCTCCCTGGCCATGCCCCGGGTGAGGGCGATCACGGCGCCCTTGGAGGCGAGGTAGTGGGCCAGCCGCGGGGACCCGTACAAGGCGGCGTCGGAGGCGATGTTGACGATGCGTCCGGGCCCTCCGTGCGCGGTGAGCGGCCCGTACAGCGCCTTGGCGACGAGCCAGGGACCGCGCGCGTTGACGGTCCACAGCCGGTCGAAGTCCGCGATGTCGATGTCCTGGAACTCCTTGCCGCCCACGCCGTTGGCGAGGGCCGCGTTGTTGACCACGGCGTGCAGCGGGCCGAGGGCGGCGACGCGGTCGGCCATGGCGGCCACCGACGCCGGGTCGGCGACGTCGCACGGGATGTGGAGCGCCGCCAGCCCCTCCCCGCGCAGCCGTGCGGCACTGGCCTCACCGCGCGCGGCGTCGACCTCCGCGACGACGACGCGGAAACCGTCGCGGGCCGCCCGGCGGGCCATGGCCTCCCCCAGGCCACGGCCCGCACCGGTCACCACGACCGTCCGGGCTGCCGACGGTGGCTCAGTCACGGGTGACGCCGTGCAGCGGCGAGTACTCGGGGTAGGAGGGCACCTGCGGCTTCCGGGTGCCGATGATGACGCAGAACAGCGCGTCGGTCTCGCCCTCGTTCTTGAGGGAGCGCGTCACTCCGGCGGGCACGACGATCATGTCGCGGTACCCCAGGGTGCGGTACTCGGCCTCGTCGGGGCCCCGGTGGATGCCGACGCGGACTTCGCCCTCCAGGACGAAGAACGCCTCCTCGACGTCGTGATGGGTGTGGGCCGGCCCTTCCGCGCCGGGCGGCAGCAGCATGTTGGAGAAGGTGAACCCGCCCGAGGGCAGGATGCGGTTGTCGCCCTCGTGGTTGCCGGTGGCGCCGGAGCCGACGTAGCGGATCTGGGCGCGGCGGAACTGCGGGCCCGCCTTCTCCTGGAAGGCGAGGGTGTCCCAGTCGGGCTCGCGGGAGGCGCGGGTGGCGATCAGCGCGTCGGTGTAGGCGGCGAGGTCGCCGTTGTCGTCGTAGGCGGTGGTGGTCAGTGGCACGGTCGTGTCCTTTCGGTCGGTGTCGCGCGGTGACGACCGGGTCGGTCTCACGCGGTGACGATGTGCAGGTGGGAGAGCACCCAGGCGTTGAAGCGCTCGGGCTGCTCCTGGTTGGCGAGGTGACCGGCGTCCTTGACGATCACGTAGGCGGCGCGGTGGATGGCGCCGGCCAGGACCTGGGAGGCCTCGGGGCCTGTGACGCGGTCCTGGTCGCCGCAGAGCACGAGGGCGGGCGCCGCCAGCGCGGGCAGGTCGGCCCGCAGGTCGGTGGCGGCCATGGACTCGGCCGCGTAGCCGTATCCGGGCAGCCGCACGGCCGCGGCCATCGTGTCGGTGACCCGGCGGACCAGGTCCTCGGGCGCGGCGGGCGAGACCAGCCGCGGAGCCCGCTCCCGGGCGAACGCCCGGGGCCCGAGTTCCCGCAACTGAGCCGCGCGGGCCCGCATGGCTTCGGCCTTGCCGGGGTCGCCGCCCGACCCGGGCGTGGAGTCGGCCAGGACGAGGGACGCGACGAGGCAGGGGTGGCGCAGGGCGAGCCGCTGGGCGACGACGCCGCCCCAGGAGACGCCGAGCACGTGCGCGCGGGAGCCCGGCTCCTCGCGGGCGCCCCGCGAGCGCAGCAGCGCCGCGGCCACGTCCGCGAAGTCGTCCAGGTCCATGGGCCCTTCGGGGTCGGCCGAGCCGGCGTAGCCGGGGGCGTCCCAGGCGAGCACGCGGGCGTGCCCGCCCAACTGGGCCAGCTGCGGTGCGAAGGAGGCGGAGGAGGAGCCGATACCGTGCAGGCACAGCAACAGCGGCCCCTCGGTGCCCGCTTCGGCCACGTGCAACCCGCTCGGGTCGTAGGCGGGCCGGCGCGGCGCTGCCGCGGTGGGCCGGCGGGGCGCGGCCGTCACAGGATCCGCCCCGGGCTGTGGGCCAGCGCGCCCAGCCCGCGCAGCACCGCGTAGGGCACCACCTGGCTGGTGGCCGGATTGCCGGGGTCAGGCAGGTGGTTCACCTCGAAACGGTAGGAGCCGAACGGTCCGTGCGCCTCGATGACGTGGCAAGTGTGGGCGGCGGCCGGGTCGGCGACCACGCGTACCCGGACGGAATCGGGATCGCCGACGGCCAGCGCCACGGAGGCGGCCACGTTCGTGGAACGGGGGAAGTGCGCGGGCACGTCCCTGGCCGTGCCCGTCATCACCTCCACGGGCGCTGTCGCGGTGCGCAGCCGGGCCAGCAGGTTCTCGTCCATCCACGGTTGTTCGAGGGTGGCGGGCAGTTTCGTGGTCGTCAGCAGCACCTCGGTCAGCGGGCCCATGGCGCGGGCGGCCTGGAGCAGGTCGAGCCCGCCGACGGCGCCGCCGGTGAAGTGGACCCGGCCCGGGGCGGCGGCCAGCAGCCGCTTGGCGAGCTCGTCGTCGGTCAGTGCGCCGGTGGAGGCGACCAGCAGGTCGGTGCCCGCGCACAGCACACGCTCGCCCCATTCCCGGACGAACCCTTGACCCGCCGCCTCCACGAGCACGTCGCAGTGGGCCAGCGCCTCCTCGACGGAGGTCTGCGGCGCGGGCGCGGCGTCGCCGAGGGGCCGGTTGTCCACGACCCGGGCCAGGGTGGCGCCGGGCACCTGGCCCGCGGCGAGCGCCGTCCCGACGGTGCGGCCGATGGCTCCCCAGCCGACGAGCCCGACGGCGAGCCGGCTCATGCCGCCACCTCCTGGCCGGTGGCGGGCGGGGCCACGGGGCTGCCGTCGGCGGTGCCCGCCATGTGGCGGCGGATCGCGGGCGACGGCGGGCCCGCCGTGCCCCACAGGTCGGAGAGTTCGGGGGTGCGGCGCCACACCTTGGCGATCCAGCGGTCCTCGTCGACCTGCGCGACCTCCGAGGTGTACTCGCACACCAGCCCGGCGGGGTCGGTGAAGTAGGAGAAGGTGTTGTTCCCCGGGCCGTGCCGCCCAGGGCCCCACTGCGGGACGATGCCGTGGTGCCGCAGCCGGCCGAGGCCGCGCATGAAGTGGTCCACCGACGGCATCTCGTAGGCGACGTGGTTGAGCGACGCCCAGTCGGCCTGGTTGAAGGCCACGCAGTGGTGGTCGGCGTTGCACCGCAGGAAGGCCATCTGGTGTTCGGACCAGTCCGAGACGCGCAGGCCCAGCACCTCGCGGTAGAAGCCGACCGAGGCGTCGATGTCGGTGGTGTTGAGTACCGTGTGCGTCACGCCCACCGGCACGGCAGCCTCCCGCCCGCGCGGCGGAACGGCCCAGGTCTCGGCGGACAGTTCGATCTGCCGGCCCTCGTGGTCGCAAAAGCGCAGCCCGTATCCGCCGCCCACCTGGTCGAGCGGTCCGGGCCCTGCTTGGGGGGCGATGCCGCGCAGCTCCAGCCGCCGCGCCGCCTCGTCCACCTCGGCCGGGGTGCCGACGGCGAAGGAGAGCCGCCCGAGCCCGGTGCGGTCGGATCGGGTCAGCTGGAGCGCGTGGTGCTCCTCGCCGGTACCGCGCAGCCAACTCGCGCCCTGCTCGGTCTCGACGACCTGGAGGCCCCACACCTCCTCGTAGAAGCCGGCGGCCTCCGCGAAGGCGGGGGTGAGCAGTTCGACGGAGCGCAGCGCGCGCAGGCGCGCGATCGGCGGGGCGGGTGCGGAGGGTTGTGGCATGCCGTTCTCCTCGGGTACGGACGGGCGGTGCGGGTCCTCGCGGGCTCAGGAGGCCCAGGGGAGGGGGTTTTCGGAAGTGCCCCAGTAGACGGATTTCCGGCGCTGGTAGGCGCGGATGGCCTCCCGGCCCTTCTCGGTGCCCAGGCCGCTGTCCTTCCACCCGCCGAAGGGCGTGGCGATGCTGAACTGCTTGTAGGTGTTGATCCAGACGGTTCCGGCCTCCACCCGCCGGGCGAGCCGCCAGGCGGCCAGCGGGTCGCGGGTCCAGATGCCGCAGGCGAGGCCGTAGACGGTGCCGTTGGCCTGGCGGACCAGGTCGTCCTCGTCGTCGTAGGGAAAGGCCACCAGGACGGGCCCGAAGATCTCCTCCTGGCACACCCGTGCGGTGGGTGGCAGACCGTCGATGACGGTGGGCAGGTAGTAGGCGCCGCGGTCGTAGGGTTCACCGGCGGGCGCGCTGCCGCCGCACAGCACGCGTCCACCCTCCTCGCGGGCGAGCCGCACCCAGTCCGCGACGAAGGCCCGGTGCTGGTGGTGGACCAGCGGCGCCACCTGGGTGGCCGGATCGGTGCCGGGACCGACGCGCAGCGCCCGCACCCGTTCCACGAGGGCGCCGAGGAACTCGTCGTACAGCTCGCGGGCGACGAACAGCCGGGAGCCGGCGACGCAGGACTGGCCGCTGGAGGAGAAGACGCCGAACATCACCCCGGCGAGGGCCGCTTCGAGGTCGGCGTCGGCGGTGACGATCGTCGGCGACTTGCCGCCCAGCTCCAGCGACGCGGGAACCAGCTTCCGCGCGGCCACCTCGGCGAGCTCGCGCCCCGTGCGGGTGCCGCCGGTGAAGCCGATCCTTCCGACGAGCGGATGCCGGGCGAGGGCCGCGCCGATGGTGCTGCCCCCGCCGGGCAGCACCGAGACCAGCGCCGCGGGCAGGCCGCGTTCGGCGAGGGCCGCGCTGATCAGCCGGCCGAGCGCGAGGGAGACCAGGGGCGTCCACTGGGCGGGCTTGAGCACCACGGCGTTGCCGGCGGCCAGCGCGGGGGCGAGCTTCTGCGCGTCGCTGGCGACGGGGGAGTTCCAGGGATTGATGGCGGCGACCACCCCGATGGGCTCGTGGAGGCTCAGGGAGACGTAGGGGCCGCGTGAGGGGGTGAGGGCCTCCTCGGCCGTCTCCAGCGCGGCTGCCGTGTAGCGGAAGGTGCCGGCCGCGCTGTGGGCGAGGGCGCGGGTCTCGGCGAGGGTCTTGCCGGTGTCGGCGGTCTGGAGCGCGGCCAGTTCCTCCGCTGCCTCCTCGACCAGGTCCCCGATCCGGTGGAGCAGCCGCGCCCGCTCGTGCGGCAGCAGGTCGCGCCAGGCGGGGTCGGCCGCCGCGCGGGCCGCTGCTCGCGCCGCCTCGTCCACCTGCCGCTCGGAGGCCGTGTGGAGGGCGGCGAGGACGGTGCCGTCGGCGGGGTCGACGGTCTCCACCAACTCGCCTTCTCCGCGCCGCCACTGTCCCGCGATGAGGATCTCGTCGGCTGGGATGCGCGGCATCTGGGGACCTCCAGGAGGTGGGGGCATGGGCTGTGTTGCTCAAGCGCTAGAAATCTAAGGGCTTAACTATTCACCCGCAAGGGTCGAGCCCGATTCATTTTCCCCTGTACGACGTCTTGACGCTCGCCGACCGGAGAGCTGTAGAACTTAAGCCCTAAGAGGCTTTGTGCTTACCGAGCAGCCAGCTCGGTTCCGGCCGCCGATCCGGCCCGCCCGCCCACCGCACACCGACTGCCGCGCCCCTCCTGTTCGGGGCCCGACCCGCTCCCCTCGGTCACCACGCACGGCGGCGGAGCCGGAGGACTCCTCCATGACGCTCGACGCACACCACGAACACCCACTCCCGCCGAAACCGCCCCCGCCCGAGGCCGTGCCCGCCGACGATCAGCCGCACGGTGACGTGCCAGCGCGAGAGCGGCAGACGCTCGAACCGGGCGGCCACGTCGGCGTGGTCACCTTCTTCGAGGCGTTCGACCAGCTCCTGATCGCCTACGCACTGCCGCAACTCCGCCAGGAATGGCACCTGGGC
>NZ_JASKYT010000045.1:0-30896 GCF_041028275.1 Streptomyces sp. PU-14G | reverse complement strand
GCTCCCCCTCCCAGCGCCGGTACAACTGGTGCGGCACCCCCGCCGCGTCCAGGGCGCGCCCCGCCACGAAGTCCACCAGGTCCTGGATGTGCCGGGCACCCGCGTAGAAGGCGGGCGAGGCGGGCAGCACGACGGCGCCCGCCTCGTCCAGCGCCACCAGGTGCCGCAACGTCTGTCCGTGCAGCGGGGTCTCCCGGACGGCGACGACGAGCGGACGGCGCTCCTTGAGCGTCACACTCGCCGCGCGTTGCAGCAGGTCCTTCGAGAGCCCGAGCGCCACACCGGCGACGCACGCCGTGCTCGCCGGAACGATCACCATGCCCTTGACCGGATACGACCCGGAGGACGGCCCCGCCGCCAGGTCCCCCGGCGGCCAGTGGCGGACCCGCGCCGGGTCGGCACCCGGCTCCGCCTTGAACGCGTCCGGGCTGCCGTCCGCGCCGCGGGCCAGCCAGCGGCGCAGGTCCGCTTCCGCGTGGGCGTCGCGGAACGGATGCCCCGTCTCGTCGAGGATCGTGAGACGGGAGGCGCGGCTCACGACGAGGTCGACGTCCTCGCCCGCACTCAGCAGACCGCGGATGACCGCAGCCGCGTACGGCGTCCCCGAAGCTCCTGAGACGCCCACGACCCACGGCACCCGTCCTGTGTCACTCACGGGTTCGACCCTACTTGTGCCCGTCCGAGCCACCGGAAGGCTCCACCCCGCGAACCGGGCACGGGCGGGGCGGCGCGGGGACGGGGCCGCCCGCGTACCCTCGACGCCATGCGTGTCACCCCGCTCCGCCTGACGGCCACAGCCACGTGCGCGACGACGCTCGTCGCCGCCCTCACCGGATGCTCGGTGGCGGAGCGGCTGACCACGGGACTGAAGGTGAAACACGCCTTCGAGAAGCTCGGCGAACAGCCGACGGCCTCGGTGCTGATGTCCGTGGACGGCAGCACGAGCGAGGCCGAGAAGTTCCTGCGCGCGGCAGGCGCCTCCGACACGGCCGCGACCCGGCACACCGCGAAGCTTCTCACCCGGGGCGAACTCACCTTCGCGGTCGGCTCCGACCGCGAGGAGACCCCGCTGAAGGAACTGAGCCGCTCGGAGCGGCTCCGCTTCGCGGCGGCGATCAACTTCGGCGGCAAGGACGTGCTGGCGGCCAAGTCGGTGGAGGAGAAGCTGTACGTGCGGGTCAACCTGCGCTCCCTGGTGGCGCAGACGGGCGGAACCACCACGGACAAGCGGCGCGCCCGCAGGATCGTCTCGCTCGCCAAGGACCTGCCGACGACGCTCGGCTCGGCCAGGGACGCGCTCAAGGGCAAGTGGGTGGAGATCGACCCCGAGTCGTTCGACGACTTCGCGCGCGCGGCCCAGGAGATCGCCGAGGACGAGAAGAAGGGCGAGTTCGGACAGCACGGCCCCGCGGTCTCCGAGCAGAGCGACGAGACGAGCAAGCGCCTGAGCCGGGCGACCGCGGCGGGCCGCGCGCTCAACGGCGAGTCGGAGCGGGAGTTCCTGGAGGGCCTGGAGAAGACACTGGGCGAGCACGCCGAGTTCCACAAGGCGGGCGAGTGGGGCGGCGCCGAGCACGTGACGGTCTCCATGCCCGCACGCGAGGCCGCGCCCGACCTCTCGCGCGCGCTGGAGGCCCTGGGGGCGCGGCTGAACCCGGCCAAGGTCCCGGACAAGAAGGTCAGCGCGGATCTCCAGATCAGGCGCGGCCAGCTCACCGGTCTCACCGTTGACCTGGAGCAGTTCCTCGAAGGCAAGGACGCGAAGAAGGTGCATCTGCCGCTGCGGCTGGACTTCGGCGGCGGTCACGCCGTCTCGGTGGAGGCCCCGGACGGCGTCCGCGAGCTGAAGCCGCAGGATCTGCTGGCGGCCGTGATGTACGGCGCTCTGGGCACCGGCGGACTGTAGGGCCATCCTGGGAGGCAGGTTCGCGGCGGCCGTCCGGGCCGGTGGCCCCCGGAGGCCCGGGAGGAACCGGGGGCCGGGGGAACTGGAACCTGGGGAGACCGGAGAGGCCGGGGGAACCGGGAAGACCCTTCCCGGCGTTGTACGGGCAGCGGGACGCATCTCGGTCCCGAGGGGCAGGAGGACGGCGGGGGACCGCTCCTCGCGAGGGAGGCGAGCATGGCGAACAGCTCGGGGGGCTCGGGCACCAGGGCGATGACCGCGGGAAAGCTGATCGTCGGCTGGGTGGCGCTGCTGTGGCTGCTGGAGGCTGTCGACCAGGCCACGGACAACGCGCTGGACACCTTCGGCGTCGAACCCCGCCGCGTCGACGAGCTGGTGGACGTGATCCCGAGCGCCTTCATGCACTTCGGCTTCGAGCACCTGATCGCGAACACGCTGCCGCTGCTGATCCTCGGCTTCCTGGCGGCCCTGCGCGGGGCGGGCAGATTCCTGGCCGTCGCCGCGACGATCATCGTGGTCAGCGGCCTCGGTGTCTGGCTGATCGCCCCGGACGGCAGCAACACCGCGGGCGCCTCGGGACTGATCTTCGGGCTGTTCGGCTACCTGCTGGCCCGCGGCTTCGTGGACCGCAGGATCACCGACGTCGCCCTCGGCAGCGTCGTCGCCGTCTTCTACGGCTCCCTGCTGTGGGGCGTGCTGCCCACCGACACCGGCATCTCCTGGCAGGGCCACCTCTTCGGCCTCATAGGCGGCATCATCGCCGCCCGCCTGACCGCCGAGCCCCGCCCGGCGGGAGAGGGCAAACCGGCCTGGCACTGAGCCCGCCTGGTGTGGGGCCTCACCTGTCGAGAGGCTGGGTGCGGGTCTCCCGGTCGACGGGCAGCTCGTCGGTCTCGATGGTCACCGCGCCGATGTCCATGGTGACCTCGACCGGCTTCCCGTACGGGATGACGTCCCGGCCCCGGTAACCGTTCGACCCCGGATTCCAGTGCACGGTGCACTCGGCGCGGTAGGGGTCGAAGATCAGGTAGTGGGCGATGCCGCGCCGCGCGTACAACCGGTCCTTGGTGACGTAGTCGTGGTGGACGCTGGTCGGCGAGACGACCTCGATGGCGAGCTCGATCAGGTCGGGCGGGTACGCGCTCAGGTTGCGCTCGGCCTCGGCGCGGGGAACGACCGCGACGTCCGGACACAGCTCGTCGTCGTCCCCGAAGGGAAAGGCCACGTCCGAGAGAAAGGCCCACTGTTCGGCGAGCCCCGCTCGCAACGCGCGCCACACCCTGTGGACGGTCCGCCCGTGGAAGGCCCCGGCCGGGGGGCTCATCAGCAGGACGCCGCCCACGATCTCGCTGCGGTACCCGGGGAACAGGCCCTCCAGGCGGCTCAGCTGGGAGCGGAAGCGCGTCTGCGGTCTGTCCATGTGTCCTCCTCCGTTCCGCCGGAGGAGGACACTACTCACACACTCAGCCCGCGCACCGCGAGATCCAGCAGGGCGCACACGAACAGGGCAATCCCGATGAAGCTGTTGACCTGGAAGAAGGCGCGGTTCAGGCGGGTCAGGTCGTGGGGGCGGACGAGGGTGTGCTCGTAGACGAAGGCGCCGGTGACGATGGCGATGCCCAGCCAGTAGAAGACGCCCGCGCCGGTCAGCAGGCCGAAGGCGACCAGCAGGGCCACGGTGACCAGGTGGGCGGCGCGGGTGGTGTGGATGGCGGCGGCGGTGCCGAAGCGGGCCGGGAGGGACTTCACGCCGTTGGCGCGGTCGGCCTCGACGTCCTGGCAGGCGTAGATCAGGTCGAAGCCGCCGATCCAGATGCCGACGGCCAGGCCGAGGACGGCGCCGTGCCAGGACCAGGAGCCGGTGACGGCGAGCCACGCGCCGAGGGGGCCGATCGCCTGGGCGAGACCGAGGATGGCGTGCGGGAAGTGGGTGAAGCGCTTCCCGTAGGGATAGACGACCATCGGGAGCGCCGCGACGGGCGCCAGGGCCAGGCAGAGCGGGTTGAGCAGGGCGCAGGTGCCGAGGAAGACGACGAGGGCGACGGCGGCGCCGGTCCACGCCGTGCGCACGGAGACCGCCCCTGTGACCAGTTCGCGGCCGGCGGTGCGCGGGTTGCGGGCGTCGATCTCGCGGTCGATGATCCGGTTCGCGGCCATCGCGAAGGTCCGCATCCCCACCATGGCGACCGTCACGAGCAGCAGCTGCCACCAGTGGACGCTGCGGCTGTCGCGGTACATGGCGGTGAGCGCGGCGATGTAGGCGAAGGGCAGCGCGAAGACGGAGTGCTCGATGACCACCAGGCGGAGGAAGGCGCGGACGCGTCCGACGTCGGCGCCGGGACCCGGGCCGACGATGCCCTCGGCGGTGCTGCTCACAGGCCGTACTCCTTCCAGCGGCGCGTCACCAGGTCGGCCACCTTCGCGTCGGACTCGATCATCTCCGGCCAGCCGCCGTCGCGCGTGTAGCCCTCCTCGGGGAGTTTGCGGGTGGCGTCGATCCCGGCCTTGCCACCCCAGAACTGCTGGTAGGAGGCGTGGTCCAGGTGGTCGACAGGGCCCTCGGCGACGGTGAGGTCGCGCGCGTAGTCGACGTTGCCCAGCGCCCGCCAGGCGACCTCGTGCAGGTTCCGCACGTCGCAGTCGGCGTCGACGATGACGATGAGCTTGGTCAGCGACATCATGTGGGCGCCCCAGATGGCGTGCATCACCTTCTGGGCGTGCTTGGGGTACTTCTTGTCGATGGCGACGACCGCGCAGTTGTGGAAGCCGCCCGCCTCGGGCAGGTGGTAGTCGACGATGTCGGGCACGACGATCTTCAGCAGCGGCAGGAAGAACCGCTCGGTGGCCCGGCCCAGCGGCCCGTCCTCGGTCGGGGGCCGGCCGACCACGATCGACTGGAGCAGCGGCCGTTTGCGCGTCGTCACGCAGTTGATCCGCAGCGCCGGGAAGGGCTCCTGCGGGGTGTAGAAGCCGGTGTGGTCCCCGAAGGGGCCCTCGGGCAGCATCTCGCCCGGCTCCAGCCAGCCCTCCAGCACGACCTCGGCGTGGGCGGGGACCTGGAGCGGGACGGTCTTGCAGTCGACCATCTCGACGCGCTTGCCCTGCAGGAAGCCGGCCAGCAGGTACTCGTCGATGTCGGCGGGCAGCGGCGCGGTCGAGGCGTAGGTGACGGCGGGCGGGCAGCCGAAGGCGATGGCGACGGGCAGCTTCTCGCCGCGCCGCGCGGCCACCTGGTAGTGGTTGCGGCTGTCCTTGTGGATCTGCCAGTGCATCCCGATGGTGCGCCGGTCGTGCCGCTGGAGCCGGTAGAGGCCCAGGTTGCGCACGCCGCTCTCGGGGTCCTTGGTGTGGGTGAGGCCCAGGTTGAAGAAGGAGCCGCCGTCGCCGGGCCAGGTGAACAGCGCGGGCAGCCGGTCCAGGTCCACCTCGTCGCCCCGTCGCACGACCTCCTGGACGGGCGCCTCCTTCACCTTCTTCGGCGGCACGTGCGTCATGGCGCCGAGCTTCCCGAACGCCTCACGGAAGCCGACGAAGCCCTGCGGCAGCTCGGGCTTGAGCAGGCCGCCGATCTTGTCGCTGATCTCGTCGTACGAGGACAGGCCGAGCGCCTTGAGCAGCCGGCGGTCCGTGCCGTAGACGTTCATGGCCAGCGGCATGTCCGAGCCCTTGACGTTCTCGAACAGCAGCGCCGGGCCGCCCGCCTTGTTCACCCGGTCGACGAGCTCCCCGACCTCCAGGTGCGGGTCGACCTCGGCCTTGACCCGGACGAGGTCACGGTCACGCTCCAGCGCCCGCAGGAGCGAGCGGAGATCGTCGTATGCCATACCCCTCAGTATCTCCTCCGCGGCCCGCGCCCTGAGCGCCGGGGCCTCCGCGCGGCCCATTACGCTGGCACCGTGGGACCCGGATGCCGGGCCCGCACCGCATCCGTCCGGCGGCATCTCGCACCCAGGGGGCGTTCCGCGTGATCATCAGGCTCCTGCCCGTCCTCGTGATCCTGGCCCTGTGGATCTACGCGTTCATCGACTGCCTGAACACCCCCGAGAACGAGGTGCGCAAGCTGCCCAAGGTGGTGTGGGTGATCCTCATCCTGCTGTTCGGGCAGGTGCTGCTGGGGCCCGTCGCCTGGTTCCTGGTGGGACGTCCCCGCCGCAACGCGCCCTACGGCGCGGTACGCGCCGACGAGCGCCGCTGGGTCGCCCCCGACGACAACCCGGACTTCCTCAAGTCCCTGGAGGCCGGCCGGCCGCCCGAGGGGAACGACGAGACAGGCCGGAGCGGCGATTCCGCGCCCGAGCCGCGGCACCCGGACGAAGAGCTGCGCGACAACCGCCAGGACCGCAACCAAGACGAGACCTGACCCACCCCACTGGGGAGACCCTCCGCCCGGCCTTCCTGCCGGGCGACCTCCCACCGTCTTCTCGCGGGGAAGGGGCCCAGGCGTCTTCTCGCGGGGAAGGGGCCCAGGCTCACACCCGGTCGGCGTACCGCGCGCGCAGCGCGGCGAAGCGGGAAGGCGTCCAGGCGGCCCAGTCCGCCGGGCGCCCCCGCAGTTCCTCGCCCAGCAGCTCGAAGTGCTGGTGCCAGCCGGCGAGCACGTCCAGCAGCCGGTCCGCGTCACCGGTGAAGTCGTTGCGGAAGCGGACGCGGGTGCCCTCCTCGTCGAGCGCGCCCCGCAGGGTGAAGCCGAACGAGCCGCGCGCGTCGACCGTGTACTCGGCGAGTCGCCGCCTGGACCAGGCGGTGATCCGGCCGGGCGACGTCGGGCGGGGTCCTGCGTCCGCTCCCCCGTTCAGCCAGCGCAGCGTCACCGCTCCGCCGGGCCCTGGCTCGAAGGCGTCGGCCGCGGCCAGCCACCCCCGCAGGCCCGCGGGGGTGGCGACGGCGGCCCAGACGCTCTCGGGCGGGTGCGGGAACGACAGCTCGAAGCCGACGGTGTGCGCGGCGCCGTCTGCGCTGCTGCGTGCGGTTCCGTACGGGACCCCGCCGGGTGCCGCCTGCTCGCTGTCGGTGCTCATGGCTCCACCTTCACCTTCGTCCCGCGCCCTGGCCGTGTGCTGTGCGAAGGGGCGGGCGCTCAGACACCCGCGTAGGAGTGCTTGCCGTTGAAGAAGATGTTCACGCCGTAGTAGTTGAACAGGAAGCAGGCGAACGCGAGGAGCGCGAGGTAGGCCGCCTTGCGCCCCTTCCAGCCCGCCGTGGCGCGTGCGTGCAGGTAGCAAGCGTAGGCGACCCAGGTGATGAACGACCAGACCTCCTTGGGGTCCCAGCCCCAGTAGCGGCCCCAGGCGTCGCCCGCCCAGATTGCGCCCGCGACGATGGTGAAGGTCCAGAACGGGAAGACGGTGGCGTTGATCCGGTAGGCGAACTTGTCGAGGGAGGCCGCCGAGGGCAGCCGCTCCAGGATCGAGCTGCCCACGGTGCCGGGCTTGCCGCCGCTGAGCAGCTTGGTCTCGTAGGAGTCCCGGAAGAGGTAGAGGAGCGAGCCGACGGCGCCGAGGTAGAGCAGCGCACCGCAGATGATGGCCAGCGAGACGTGGATCCACAGCCAGTAGGAGTGCAGCGCGGGCACCAGCTGGTCGCTGTCGGTGTACAGGACGGTGACGGCCAGGCCGAGGTCCAGCAGCACGGTGGTGACCAGCGGCAGCCCCATCCAGCGGACGTTCTTCTTCGCGACCAGGAAGCCCAGGTACCCGGCGACGGCGACCATCGAGAAGGCCGTCGAGAACTCGTACATGTTGCCCCAGGGGGCACGCTGCACCGACAGGGAGCGGGTCAGCACTCCGGCGAAGTGCAGCAGGAAGGCGAGCACCGTCATCGAGACGGCGATGCGCCCGTACATGTCGCCCTGCTGGTCGCCGGCCGCGGCGCCGGGGCCGTCGGGCAGGTCGCCGCGCTTGCCGTTGTTGGAGCGTGTGACGATCTTCGGCATCGCCGACGCCTTCGCCGGCGCAGGCTTCTCCAGTACGGCCGTACCGCCCTCGGCCGACCTGGCCCGTACGGAGACGCCGCCGGACTGCGCGGGCACGGCGTCGTCGGCGCCGGGCTTCTTCGTCAGGGCGGCGGCGGTACGGGCCACCTTGCTGCGCGAGCCGAACGTCCACTCGGCGATGTACGCGCAGAAGGCCAGCACGTAGACGGCCATCGCCGAATAGATCAGATAGTTGCTGATCTGAGCGAGCTGCTCGTTGGGCTCGGCTGCGAGGAGATTCACTTGCCTGCTCCTTCGGGGGCTTGGGCAGGATCGGCCGGTGTCGTGGACGCGTCCGCCTGCGCGGCGGAGTCGTCGGCGGCGCTGGCGTCGTCAGCGGTCGTCTCGGACGCGACGGGTGCCGCGTCCTGCATGTCGGTGGCGAGGGAGGCGAGTTCGTCGGGCAGCCGCGCGGACTCGCTGCGGCCCAGTGCGGCCATCTCGACGACCGTGCGGCCGTCGTCGCCCGCGTACGCCCGCACCCACACGCGGCGGCGCTGGATGAACAGCGACCCTGCGAGCCCCGCGATGGCCGCCAGCGCGCCGCCGAGGGCCCAGCCGTTGCCCACCTGGTGGGAGACCTGGAAGTTCGCCCACTCCTTGACGCCCTCGAACTCGAGGGAGCCCGCACCGTTCGGCAGGGTCATGGTGTCGCCGGGGGTGAGCTTCTTGGCGAAGGGGCTGCCGTCCTTCTCCTTGAACTTCTCCATGTTGTCGGTGTCGAGCTGGTAGACGTTCTGCGCGGGGCCGCCGTCGACGCCGAGGTTGCCGTGGTAGGCGGTCAGGAACATCGCCGGGTTCTTCAGCAGGGGCGACTGGGAGAACATGGTGCCGCTGCCCGGCTGGAAGTCCGGGACGAAGAAGCCCTGGAAGCCGAGCTGGTCCTTGCGGCCCTTGGCGTCCACGTAGTCGGGCACCTTGACGACGCCGCTGGAGGTCTGGTTGTTGTCCTGCTGGAGGAAGGGCACGGGCCCGCGGTAGGCGAGGTTGCCCTTGCCGTCCTTGACGGAGACGACGGGCGCGTAGCCGTTGGCGATCAGGTAGACCTTGGAGGAACCGACCTGGAGCGGGTGGTTCACCTTGATCGTGCTCTCGGTCCCCTTGCTCTCGCCGCCCTTGGTGTAGGAGATGTCGGCGCGGTAGTCGCGCGCGGTGCCCTTGTTGGGGCCGCTCGTCTCGTACGTGGCGTGGAAGTCCTTCAGCCGGAAGGAGAAGGGGTCGAGCATGTCGGAGGTGAACAGCGAGCCCGACTGGAAGTCGTCGTACTGGGTGAGCACGTTGGAGAAGCTGTCGCCCTGGACGATCAGCTTGCGGCCCTCGGACTTGAACAGCTGCCCGGAGGCGAACGCCAGCAGCAGGACGATCAGCGCGATGTGGAAGGCCAGGTTGCCGGCCTCCCGCAGATAGCCCTTCTCCGAGGCGACGGCGCCCTTCGACGAGGCGTCGTCCAGCTCCTGATGGGTGCGGAACCGCCTGCGCCGCAGCAGCGACCGTGCGGCGCCCAGCACCTGATCGGGCGCGGCCTCGGTGCGCCAGGTGGTGTAGACGGGCATCCGGTCGAGACGGCGCGGGGCGCGCGGCGGGCGCGACCGGAGCTGGCCGACGAACTGCCAGGTGCGCGGGACGATGCAGCCGATCAGCGAGACGAACAGCAGGATGTAGATCGCCGAGAACCACACCGAGGTGTAGACGTCGAACAGCTGGAGCTTGTCGTAGAGCGGCGCCAGCGTGGTGTGGTCCTCGCGGAACTTCTCGACCTTGAGCGCGTCCACCGGGGTCTGCGGGATGACCGAGCCGGGGATCGCACCCAGCGACAGCAGGAAGAGCAGGATCAGTGCCACCCGCATGGACGTCAGCTGCCGCCAGAACCACCGCGCCCAGCCCAGCGGGCCGAGCGAGGGAACGTTCAGCTTCTCCTCGCTGGGCGCCGTCGACAGCTGCGCCGCGGCCTCCCGCTCCTTGGCCGCCTCGGACTCACCCGCGGCGCCCGCGCCCTCGGTACCGGTCTCGCCACCGACGCCCTTGCCGGTTTCGGTCGTGCTCATGGATCAGATCCCCACCGTGAAGTCGGACGACCAGACCGTGATCTCGTAGACGATCCGGTCCCAGATGCCTGTGACGAGCAGGACACCGACGGCGACGAGCATCCCGCCGCCGAGCCGCATGACCCACGCGTAGTGCCGCTTCACCCAGCCGAAGGCGCCCAGCGCGCGGCGGAAGGCGAGGGCGGCGAGGACGAAGGGGACACCCAGCCCCAGACAGTAGGCCACCGTCAGCAGCGCACCGCGCCCCGCGCTCCCCTGGTCGGAGGAGAGCGTGAGGACGGCGGCGAGGGTCGGCCCGATGCAGGGCGTCCAGCCGATGCCGAACAGCACCCCCAGCATGGGGGCGCCCGCCAGCCCTATCGCGGGCCGCTTGTGGATGCGCACCTCCCGCTGGGTGAGGCGCGCCAGCGGACCGAGAACGCCCATGAAGGCGAGCCCCAGCAGGATCGTCAGCCCGCCCAGCACCTTGGAGATGACGTCGCGGTGCGCCTGGAGGGTGCCGCCGAAGCCGCCGAAGAGGGCGCCGCCCGAGACGAAGACGGCGGTGAAGCCGAGCACGAACAGGCCGGCGCCCAGGAACATCCGGCCGCGCCGGGCCTCGGCCAGGTCGGTGCCGCTGACCCCCGTGACGTAGGAGAGGTAGCCGGGCACCAGGGGCAGCACGCACGGCGAGAAGAAGGAGACCAGCCCGCCCAGCAGCGCGATGGGCAGCGCGAGCAGCAGGGCGCCGCTGAGGACGGTGTCGTTCATGCCCGAGGCCGCGAGAGAGGCCACGGGGCCGGCCGCGAGAGAGGTCATGGGGCGGTCACTTCGCGTCGATCAGAGGGTCGAGCGCCGAGCGCAGCTCCTTCTCGCTCAGCGACTTCAGCGCCCGCACCGCGACCTTGCCGTCCTGGTCGAGGATGAGGGTGGAGGGGATGGCCTGCGGGTTGAGGGCGTTCTTGGGGAACTTGAGGATGAGCTTGCCGCTGGGGTCGTAGAAGCTCGGGTAGTCGACGTCGTAGGTCCGCTCGAACGCCCGCGCGTTCGCCTTGTCCAGGTCGCGGGTGTTGATGCCGAGGAACTGGACGCCCTTGTCCTCGGTGTCGTGGGCGACCTTGGCCAGGTTGGGGGCCTCCGCGCGGCAGGGGCTGCACCACGAGCCCCACACGTTGAGCACGACGACCTTGCCCTCGTAGTCGGAGAGCTTCAGCTTCTTCCCGTCCACCGAGGTGCCCGCGAGATCCGGCGCCTCGGTGCGCTTGCCCTCGGGCACCTTGGTGATCTCACCGGTGCCCTTCACGAACTTCGTGTCGCCGGAGGACGAGCCGGGCTGCTCGCCGCTGCACGCGGACAGCAGCAGCGCGCCGGCGGCGACCCCGGCGGCCAGCAGGGTGGTGCGGCGGCGGGAGGCGCGGGTCTGGCTCATGTGAAAAGTTTCGCATGCGCGTATGAGCGATCTTCCGCACCCCCCTGTTGCCTCACCGCTGCGGCTGTACCTGACGGACGGGGCCCGGGGTCGGCCAAGCGCGGTACGGCAGACGTGGGACGCGCCCCGGAGGGGCGCGGGGAACTGCGCGACAAGCCACAACCCGCCCGCGGCCCGCACGCTGCGGTCAGTGGCACCCCCTTGCCGGAGCAGAACCCGCGGAAAGAGCCCTACGCTCCCGCGCTGCGCCCCTGGGCGCCCTTGCCGCCGCGGCCCCGCTTCGCCCCACCGCGCAGGTGCGGGGGCACCAGGTCGCGGGCCGGTTCGGTGTAGCCGACGGAGACGATGCGGTCGCCCAGGAAGGTGAAGCTCGTCAGCGAGGCGAGCGTGCACTGGCGGCGGCGCGGGTCGTGCCACAGCCTGCGGTGCTCGACGAAGCTGCGCAGGATCCAGATCGGCAGCTGGTGGCTGACGCACACCGCCTCATGCCCGCGCGCCGCGTCCTTCGCGGTCTCGATCGCGGCGCGCATCCGCACGACCTGTTCGAGGTACGGCTCGCCCCAGGAGGGGCGGAAGGGGTTGCGCAGGTGGCGCCAGTTGCCCGGCCTGCGCAGCGCGCCGTCGCCGACGCCGAAGGTCTTGCCCTCGAAGACGTTCCCGGCCTCGATCAGTCGCGCGTCGGTGCCCACGTCGAGCCCGTGCGCCTTGGCGACGGGGGTCGCGGTCTCCTGGGCGCGCTCCAGCGGGGAGGCGACGACGTGGGTGACGTCGCGCCCCTCCAGGTGCTCGGCGACGCGGTCGGCCATGCGGCGGCCGAGGTCGGAGAGGTGGTAGCCGGGTTTGCGTCCGTACAGGACGCCCTCGGGGTTGTGGACCTCGCCGTGCCGCATCACGTGGACGACGGTGACGGTCTTGTCGTCCTTGCGGGCGCCGGTCTCGCCGCCGTCGAGCGCCTGGGTGCCGGTGTTCCGGCTCACGTCCTCGCCCTGGCTCATGCCGGCACCGCCTCTGCGGCGGCGCGGGCGGCGGCCGGCAGCGCGGCGGCGATCCGCTCGATGGCGCGCTCGTCGTGCGCGGCGGAGACGAACCAGATCTCGAAGCCGGACGGCGGCAGGTAGACGCCCTGGGAGAGCATCGAGTGGAAGAAGGCGGTGAAGCGGAAGGACTCCTGCTTCTTGGCGTCGTCGTACGTGCGGACCCCGGCGTCGCCGAAGTCGCCGAAGAAGACGGAGAACATGGTGCCCGCCGTCTGCACCGTGTGCGCCACGCCCACCTTGGTCAGCGCCTCGGTGGCCAGCTCCCGCACCTGGCGGGCCGCGGAGTCGACCACGGCGTGCGCGGCGAAGCCGTTCGCGGCCAGCAGCCGCAACTGGGCCAGGCCCGCGGCGGTGGCGACCGGGTTCCCCGACAGGGTGCCGGCCTGGTAGACGGGTCCTGCCGGGGCGAGGTGGTCCATGACGTCCTTGCGGCCGCCGAACGCGGCGGTCGGGAAGCCGCCGCCCATCACCTTGCCGAAGGTCATCAGGTCGGGGACGACGCCGTCGATGCCGTACCAGCCGCGCGGTCCGGCGCGGAAGCCGGTCATCACCTCGTCGGAGATGTAGAGCGCGCCGTCGGCCCGGCACAGGTCCTTGAGCCCCTGGTTGAAGCCGTCGCGGGGCGGGACGATGCCCATGTTGCCCGGCGCGGCCTCGGTGATCACGCAGGCGATCTCGCGGGGGTGCGCGGCGAACGCCTCACGGACCGCGTCCAGATCGTTGTACGGCAGCACGATCGTGTCGCCTGCCTGCGCTCCGGTGACTCCGGGCGTGTCCGGCAGGCCCAGCGTGGCGATGCCGGAGCCGGCCGAGGCGAGCAGCGCGTCGACGTGCCCGTGGTAGCACCCCGCGAACTTGATGACCTTCGGGCGCCCTGTGTATCCGCGCGCCAGCCGGATCGCCGACATGGTCGCCTCGGTGCCGGAGGAGACGAGTCGTACCTGCTCGACGGGGTCGATCCGGCGCACGATCTCCTCGGCGAGCGCCACCTCGTCCTCGACGGGGGTGCCGAAGGACGTGCCGCGCTCCACGGCCTGCCGCACGGCCGCCGTGACCTCGGGGTGCGCGTGGCCGAGGATCGTCGGGCCCCAGGAGCAGACGAGGTCGACGTACTCCCTCCCGTCCGCGTCCGTGAGGTAGGGGCCGGAGCCCGACACCATGAACCGGGGCGTTCCGCCCACCCCGCGGAAGGCGCGGACCGGCGAGTTCACGCCTCCTGGTGTCACGGCGGCGGCGCGGTCGAAGAGCGACTGCGATACTGGTGCACTGTACGAGTAAGTCACGAAAGCCATGGTGTCATCAGGCCCGTGTGCGGGGCCTTCGGGGCGTTTCACGCTCCGTGGGACGGGGAGGTCTCTGACACGATGATCGGGCCGCACGGGACGGCAGTGCGGCCCGGATGAGCAGTCGGGTGGTGACATGCATCGCGGTGGCGGACTGGGAGAGGGGCCCGGCCCCTCGGAGACTGGCCCGGGGCGTGCGCAGGGGCGCCACAGGCGCACTGCGGCTGAGACCGAGAGCGGGACCACGACGGGAAGAGCACACAGCGGTACGGGGCACAGCGGCGGGCCGGACGGCGGCGCCGGGCAGCACGGCGGCACGGCGCACGACGGCACGGCGCACGACGGCAGGCAACACGGCGGCAGCGGGCCGAACGGCCCGGTGGCGGAGGACGGGACCACGAGCGGCAGCGGACTCGTGCGGGGCGGCGGCCTGATGGAGGGCGCGGGGCTCGCGGGTATCGGCAGCACGGCGAAGATCAGGAGCAGCAGGGGTGGCGGCCGAGTGGGGGTGACCTACAAGTACTTCGGGGCACCGGACGGTGCCACGGCCGCGCGCGTCCCCATCTCGATGCGCCCCGAGGAGCTGGGCGGGGACGAGTTGGGCCAGGGCATGTTCACCAAGATCAAGCCCGAGACGATGGCGGCGATGGTGCTGACGGGGATCGAGGGCATACCTCTGCACCGGGTCCCGCCGCTCGAACTCGTCGTCCTGCACCCGGACTACGCCGTGGTGAAGCTCCCCATGACGGTCGTCGACCCGCTGCGCGGCGTCGGTGACGAGACGGTGGGCGCGGCGGCGTTCATCTGGTCCACGGTCCCCGACCGGGCGGGACCGCAGGACGCCTTCAACGTCTACCAACTCCTGCACCGCTGGCAGGACTTCTCCGACCGCCTCCACGAGGCGGGCCACCAGGCCTACTGCCTGGTGTGGCCGTAGGCGCACCGACCGCGCGGGCAGCCGCTACGCTGCCCCACCATGCTGCATCTGCGGATCATCGCGCCCGCCGACCGCACCGCGCAGGTCACCACGCTCCTGAGCGAGACGGTGGGCACCACGCACCTCGTCGTGCTGGAGGGTGCGGCCCGCGACCCCGAGGGCGACCTCGTCCTGTGCGACGTCGCACGCGAGGCGGGGGACGAACTGCTCACCCGGCTCCGCGCCACGGGCCTGGACGAGGTGGGCGCCATCTCGGTGGACGGCATCGACCTGTCGCTCTCCTCGCGGGCCGACCGCGCCGAGGAGGACGCGCCGGGTGAGGGCGTGGACGCCGTGCTGTGGGAGTCGCTGAGCGAGGCCACGCACGAGGAGTCGCGGCTGACGCTGACCTATCTGACGTTCCTGACCGTCGCCACGATGCTCGCGGCCTGCGGTGTGCTGAGCGACAGCGCCGTCCTGATCGTGGGGGCGATGGTCGTCGGGCCCGAGTTCGGGCCGCTGGCGGGGGTGTGCACGGGGCTCGTGCGGCGGGCGCCGCGGCTGCTGTGGCGCTCGCTGGCGGCCGTCCTGGTGGGCTTCCCCGTGGCGATGCTGCTGACCGGCGGCTTCAGCGTCCTGATGGACGCGCTCGGCGTGTTCGAGTACGGCGACTTCGCCAGGCCGCACCCCATGACGGACTTCATCTGGAAGCCGGACCCGCTCTCGTTCGTCGTCGCCCTGCTGGCGGGGGTGGCCGGCATCGTCTCGCTGACCTCCGCCAAGTCCGGTGCGCTGGTGGGCGTCGCCATCTCGGTGACGACGGTGCCCGCGGCGGCCAACGCGGCGCTGGCGCTCAGCTACGGCAATCTCACCGAGACCGGCGGCTCGTTTCTCCAACTGCTGGTCAATCTGGCCGGGATCGTGCTGGCCGGGACGCTGACCCTGCTGGGCCAGAAACTGTTCTGGGCCTACCAGCGGCGGCAGCGGACGACCTGACGCCGCGCCAGGGCGACGGAAGACCGCGCCGCGTGCGACGACGGGCGCCCCGCCACCGTGTCAGCGGTGGCGAAAGCGCCCGTCGTCGTCGGGTCCTGACCTGACCGTCAGTCCTCGCCCTTGTCGGTGCTCACCCGGCCTGAGGCGGCCGAGTCACCCGACGCCTTGCCCGGCGCACTGCCCGCCTGAGCGGGCTCGTCGTCGGCCACCACGGCGTCGGCCACGGCCTGGGCCACCTCGGCGTCCAGGATCTCCGCGTCCAGCTTGGGCGCGTCCGGGTCGACCGGCGCGATCTGGAACTCGAAGTCGCCGCCGTACTGCTCGTGTCCGGCGACCACCGCGCTGCCCACGGCCTCCTCGCCCCGCTCGGTGCGGATGATCAGCGGGTCCCTGCGCAGGTCCTTGGAGAGCGCGATGCACAAGCCGATCATCACGACCGTGAAGGGCACCGCCACCAGGATGGTGAGGTTCTTCAGGCCTTCCAGCGCTTCGTCCCCACCACCACCGATCATCAGCATGATCGCGCCGACGGCGCCGGTGAGGACACCCCAGATGATGACGACGCCGCGGCTGGGCTCCAGCGTGCCCTTCTGCGAGAGCGTGCCCATCACGATCGAGGCCGCGTCCGCTCCGGAGACGAAGAAGATGCCGACCAGGAGCATCACGATGAAGCCGGTGACGCTGGCGATGGGGTACTCGTTCAGCACGTTGAACAGCTGGGCCTCCTGGGTGTCGCCCAGGTTCGTGCCGTCGGACTGGAGCTTCATGGCGGTGCCACCGAAGATCGCGAACCAGATGAGGCTCACGACGCTGGGGACCAGGATCACGCCGCCGACGAACTGGCGGATGGTGCGGCCCCGGCTGATGCGGGCGATGAACATGCCCACGAACGGCGTCCAGGAGATCCACCAGGCCCAGTAGAAGACCGTCCAGCCGGACAGCCACTCGGCCACGCCCTTGCCGCTGGAGGAGTCCGTCCGCCCGATCAGCTGCGGCAGGTCGCCGAGGAAGCTGCCGACGGAGGTCGGCACCATGTTGAGCATGAGGATCGTCGGGCCGACGACGAAGAGGAAGAGCACCAGCAGCCCTGCCAGCACCATGTTGATGTTGGACAGCCACTGGACGCCCTTCTCCACGCCGGAGACGGCGGAGAAGACGAACGCCACCGTCAGCACGGCGATGATGGCGACCAGCACACCGGTGCTGACCTTGCTCGCCCAGCCTGCCTCCTCTATGCCGCTGCCGATCTGCAGCGCGCCCAGACCCAGCGACGCGGCGGAGCCGAACAGCGTGGCGAAGATGGCGAGGATGTCGATGACCTTGCCGACACCGCCGTTGGCGGCCCGCTCACCGATCAGCGGGGTGAAGACCGCGCTGATGGTCTGCCGCCTGCCGCGACGGAAGCAGCTGTAGGCGATGGCGAGGCCGACGACCGCGTAGATCGCCCACGGGTGCAGCGTCCAGTGGAAGAGCGTGGTGGCCAGCGACGTCTGCATGCGGTCCGCGTCGTTGGCCGGGTTCGTGCCGGGCGGCGCCTCGTTGAAGTGGCTCAGCGGCTCGCTCACGCCGTAGAACATCAGCCCGATGCCCATGCCGGCGCTGAACATCATCGCGATCCACGAGACGGTCTTGAACTCCGGCTGCTCCCCCTCCTTGCCGAGGGTGATCCTGCCGTAGCGGCTGAAGGCCAGCCACAGCGAGAAGATCACGAAGCCGGTCGCGGCGAGCACGAAGGCCCAGCCGCCGTTGTGCATCGTCCAGTCGAGCATCGTCGAGGAGACGTCGCCCAGCGAGTCCGTCGCCAACGCGCCCCAGACGACGAAAATGAGCGTGAGCAGCGCCGTGACACCGAACACGATGCGGTCGGTCTGGGGGCCCCGGGTCAGTCCCCCGCTGGAGGCATAGGCCTCCTCTGTCTCAGGTTTCACGTTTGACTATTGCCCTTCCTCCGGAGGACACGCGTCCTCGTAAGCGCACGGTTCTGACATGGATTCGCAGGGCCGCTACCCGGCTCGGATGAAAGTAATCCGGCTGATCAGCGCCCTCCAAAGCCTGATTTTCCGCTCAACTGGCCACAGCAACAGGCACGTTGCTCGCGCCTCGGCAGACGTCACCACGCTGCGTGACCAGTGGAACCCGGTAAGCCTAGGGCCAGTGCCCCCACCGGGAACCCCCGCGGAGGCGTCGGCCCAGGGGTCGTTGCCAATCCGGAACATGGCACGGCCTCACGGCGGGACCTCCCACAAGGCCAGGAGAGCGGCGAAAGGGAAAAGACTGACTTTGCGCAACATAGACGCCAGGCGACCGGACGCCTGAGCAGCGGGTGCGGTAGACATGGTGCCGTCGCCCCGTCGGCGCAACGCCTCACGGGCGCACGCGGACGGCGACGCCCCGACGACGACCCAGCGAGGAGGCCAGCCGTGCCGCGGAGGGCAAAGAGGGACGCCGTGCGCGCGTCGTACGCGACCAATGCCGCACTCGCCCTCGTACTCGCCGGCGCCCTCGCCGCCTGCACGGGCTCCTCCGACCCCGAGGGCGGCAACGACGGCAAGCCGGGAGGCTCCTCCGCCTCACCGAGCGCGGCCGAGCCCGGAAAGTACAGCACCCTCCCCGAGCCCTGCGACGCCGTCGGCACAGGCACCCTGCGCGACCTGCTGCCCGGAGCCGCGGCGGCCGAGGACGACGGCACGGCCGCCCCCAGCCCGAGCGCCGACCCCTACGAGGGCGAGCCGAGCGCCACCTACGACACCGACCGCAGGGTCGGCTGCCGCTGGAAGAACGCCACCACCCTCAGCACCCGCCACCTGAACATCGACTTCGAGCGGGTGGTCTCCTACGACCCGTCCGTCAGTGACGACGAACAGGCCGCGCAGCTGTACGCCAAGAAGGCCCACAAGGCGCACATTCCCCTCGCGCCGGGCGACGACAGCAGCACCGGCCCGGACTCGGACTCGGGCTCCGGCTCCGACGCGGACTCGGGTTCCGACGCGGACCCGGACGCCTCCGGTGAGGCGGGGAAGAGCGGCGGCAAGACTCCCGAAGGACACGCCTCACCGACCGAGGAGGCCGACGGCGGCGGAGGCAAAGCCGGCAAGTCCGACAAGGGTGACAAGGGACACAAGGGCGGCAAGGCCGAGGAGTCGGCCCCCCCGGGGTCCGACGCCTCCTCCCCCACCCCGGACGAGGACCTGATGCCCCGCTCCCTGGACGGCCTGGGAGACGCCGCCTACATCGACGACGCGCTGCACACCGCGGACTCCGGCATCCACCGGGACATCACCCTGGTCTTCCGTACCGCCAACGTGATCGCCACCGTCGAGTACGACCAGTGGGTGACGGACAAACACCGCATCCCGGACAGCAAGGAACTCCAGGAGAAGGCGCGCAAGCTCGCCGGCCACCTCGCGGAACAGTTCCAAGACTGACCGAGCTGACCCTATGGGCGTTTTCGCCCCTTTCGCCCGTCCTCCGTTGTGGCCGACCCCACCCTGTGGGCAGTCCCACGCCGCGGAAGGTGCCGCGAAACACCCACACGGGACGACAGGTTGCGTACCGTTCCGACAGCACCGCTGCCACCCCCCGGCTCGGCACAACTGGTGAAGACCCCGGAAGCGAAGGAACCATGCACCGAAACGCCCCGCGCAACGCCCCTCGACGGAGCAAAACCGTCAGGAACACGCTCGCCTGTGCGGCAGTGGCGCTCCCCGTCCTGCTGGTCGCCGGCTGCTCCTCGGACTCCGACCAGGGCAAAGAGTCGGACTCCCCCTCGGCCTCCGCGAGCAAGTCGCCCACCGTGGCGCCCGCCAAGTTCAAGAAGCTGCCCGACTCGTGCAAGAGCATCGGCAAGGACACCGTCAAGGACGTCGTCCCCGGCACCGACGACAAGTCGGGCAAGAAGGTCGGCTCCGGTGACGCCGACGACTCCAACAGCTGCCTGTGGAGCGGGCTCGACAAGTACGACTACCGCCAGCTGACCCTCTCCTTCAAGCGCTTCGACTCCGACCCGGCCATCGGCTCGGGCGCCAAGCGCGCGGCGGACCACGTCAAGCAGCAGCTCGACGAGAAGTCCGCCAACAAGAGCAACCGCGACCTCAAGGAGTTCAAGGTCTCCGGCGTCGGCGACGAGGCCTCGGCCGTCGCCTACGAGGCCAAGAAGGAAGACACCAAGGGCAAGACGTCCGACTTCCGGGCCGAACGCCTGGTCACCCGCGTCGCCAACGTCGTGGTCACCGTCGACTACGAGGGCGCCGGCTTCGAGGACGCCAAGAAGCCGGACGCCGACGAGGTGAAGAAGAACGCCGAGAAGGCGGCCAAGGAAGCGGTCAAGCAAATCAATTGACTGCTCCCCTCCGGAAGAGAGGATTCCTAGCTCACGCTGCCTGACCAGGCGTCGCCTGGTCAGGTCTTCCACGATCATCACTAGCCGGGGTCAGACCAGCCCGGATCAGCATGACGCGTGCGGAGTTCTTGTCCCGAGGGGATGAGACTCCGCACGCGGTGCAGGTGTAGATGCGCTCACCCAGCGGCAATGCGTGCTTGGCTCTCGCTCCGCAATGCGCGCAATCCATCGTAGTGTGCGCAGGATGTACCAGATGTACAGCACGGCCGTGCTTGCGGCCCATCTCTATCAAGGCCACCTTGGTTGCGCCGATGGCGGCGTCAGCGGCCTTTCTGGCCATAGTGGTCTTGGCCAAGAATCTCGGTCGAAAATCCTCGATCGCGAGAGCATCGTGGTCACGGGCAATCTTCTTGGCCCACTTGCGGCCGGTGTCCTGCCGTCGCCTGGCAATCTTTTTGTGTAGCTTCGCGCGCAGCCGCTTGGCCTCGCGGTAGCCCTTCGAGGCGACCTGCCCTTTCTTCGGCTTGCGTCGGGCCATCATCCGGTCGTACCGGGTCAACTTCTCCTTAGCCTTCCGCCCGTGCTCGGCATGCGGGAGATCGTGGCCGTCACTGGTAGTGGTCGCAGTCTCTTTCACACCCCAGTCAATACCGATGACGCGTCCCGTGGTGGGCACAGGCTGGACTCCGACTGGGACGACGAAGCTGGCGTACCAATGCCCGAGGCTGTCCTGACAGACACGCACGCTCGACGGGGCAGCGGGTAGCTCTCGCGACCACACCACCGTCAGCACGATTCCGCCCGCTAGATGCAGACGGCCTTCCTTCAGCCGGAAACCACATCGTGTGTAGTTCAGCGTCGGCAGCGCATTACGCTTTTTCTTGTACCGGGGCATACCGGCCCGGCTTGTAAGAGGCAGGCGCTCTCGAATGTCTTTCTGCGCCTTGGCCCTGGAACGTCCGAAGTCCCGTATTACCTGCTGCTGTGGAACCGAGCTACCCTCACGCAGCCAGGAGGCGGTTCTTCTGGCTGCAGTCAGCATTTTGTCGAGCTGCGCCGGACCGCACGTTAGCTTGTCGGCCCCCTCCGGCCGGGTCTTATTCCACGCATGAACCTGCTTGGACTTAGCTACGCACTCGTTCCAGATCCAACGACATCGATCCCACTCCGCGAGCAGGGAGATCCGAGCGGTGGACGACATACGCAACCGGAAGGTCCATCGGGCGCACCCGACCCCTTCCCTCACGAGTGATGTCGTCATGATGTCACAATAGCATCATGATCCGCTTTGCGCTCCGTATCCCAGAAGACCTGCACACCAGACTGGCCGCTCAGGCGGCTACTGACCGGCGCTCGATCAACTCCGAGATTCTGCACCTACTCGAAGTCGAACTCGGTACACGTGGGGCTGACTCCGAATCCCTTGGCAGCGACTCGGATCTTCCTGCTTCGCTCCGCGAGAAGCCGGAGTCCTCACGACATTGAAGGGCTGGCATCCTCTCTGGTGCCCCCAACAGGCAGAGGCCGGGCTCCGCGCATGCTGGGGCCCCGGAGTGTGTCAAGGTGGGCGCGCCACGTAGGTCCAGATCAGGCTGCCACCACTCAGCGCCGGCACGAAAGAAACGCCCGTACGATGCCGGTGCTGAGCGCAGCCCCGTCCGAAAGAGGAACAAGCCCATGGCCCCGCGGCAGAGCCCGGTATGCCCCATCCACTTCCTCCTGGAACGCGTATGGCGCGGCACCTGTACCTGTGGACGCTGGACAACCCCGGTCTCACCTACCGGGAAGCATTGAAGTGGGAGAGTCTCTGGCATCTGAGCGCGCCCGGCTACGGAAGGCCTACGGGTGATGGCTGTTGCGCTTGAGGGCGCCTTGGCCGGAATGGACTCTCCTGCGCACTGGACTGTTCAGCCCAAGGTTCCTCGCGGACATGCGGTTTACTCTGAGTCTCGTGAACGACAGCTGAACGCAACGGTGTCGAGTGGGGCCTCGCGCCCACGGCTGGATGCCAACCAACCGCTCGCCTCGAGGTGGCCAAATCCCAAAAGGGGAGGACGTGGAGAACCGGTTCGCAGGAAGGTGCACGTTGTGCTCCGTGCAGGTCGCGGCACGCGGCGGGTTCGTACAGAGGAGTGAGAGCGGCACATGGGAGGTGCGCTGCGCAACATGTCGATACGTTGACGAGCTCGCCGAGTCGGATGACTTTGACCCGGACGAGATCGTCCTGCCCGCGGCACCACCGCCCGGATCCGCTCCCGTCCTGCACCTTCGTGTTCTCGGACTGAACCGATCCTGTTGGAAGTGCGGAAGGGACACCACCTGCATCGCAGGCCTATATCCGGCCCGTCCAGCACGCGGTTACTGCGGGCTCTTCACCACTGAGAACGCCCGCACCATGGCACTCGCCGTGCAACTTCTGGAGCGCAACGGCCGGGCGGACCTGGCAGCACAGGTCAAGTCCCGATATAGCAGGACCATGCGCGAACGGCAGCTGACGAACGGATGCGGGCACTGCGACGTACTCCAAGGCAACTTCCCTGTCCAGGAGGAGGCGCTCGATCACGTCGTGGCAGCTGGCGGGCCGGACGGACTCGACACGCTCCTCGTCGCCGAGTGCCCGGCTCGAGCGTGGCAGGAAGTGGTGCACGATAACGGCGGCGGTGTCATTGCCGTCTGACGCAAGGCCGTACGCAGAGAGCCCTCGTCACGTCGAGCGCTCCTCGCCTGCAGAACTCTGCTGCTCGAGTTGCAACTCCCTCTTGCGCTGCTCTTCCTTCAAACGCTCCACGAACCGCGCGAACTTCCTCAGCCGCTCTGCTTCGGAGAGCGGGTGCGCCGCATCCGGCCCCGCGTAATCGTCAAGCATGAACTGCGAAGCGTTGTAGTGCTTCTCGATGTCGTCCGCCGTCGACTGCAGGTTGTAGCCACGTTCGCGGAACTTGAAGTAGCCGGTGATACCCGCCGACACACCAACCAACGCGCTCAGCGTCGAAGTCGCTATCCCCAAAGCCTGGTTAGCCCCTGGATTCATCGCCACGAGCGTCGACGTCACAATAGACCCCGTGATGATCACAACTTGGAACAAGTTGTGCACCCGGCGGTTCCTTGCGGCCCCATGCCGGTACTGCTCGATCAGGTCGAGCGACGCCTCCCGATAGATCCTGAGTCCGGACGGTGAATCGAGGGGGAGCTTCGCCGCTGCAGTCTGCCGCTCCGAAAGCGCCGCCCGCATGGCGGCGTTCTTCGCGACGAGGTCCTTCCGACCCTTCAGCCACAAGCGTCCCAGCAGGGTTGCCAGGCCTAGAAGGATCAGAAGTCCGACGTACCGCGTGATGACCGGCTGATCGCGCCACAGCCCCACAATCACCGTGTACCCGAAGAGCCCTGCGAGGCCCAGAGCTCCCAATTCCCCCAGGACGTAGAGCCTCTGCCACGTCTTCACGCCCTTGAGGTCTGAAGCAGCCCCATCATGTGCCTTAGCTGCCTCGCGGTACTCGCGCTGAAGCTCGCGCTCCTCGTACTCCGGCATCCCCTCAGGTCCGTCGCCCAGCCCTAACGTCACGCCACTCCCCCGAATACGCGTCACCGGCAAGCGCAAGTAGTCCGGCTCGCCGATCGACTCAACACATGCAACAGGAAGGGCACATCGTACTGACCAGCAGCAACATCGGAAACATAGAGGTAAGCATGAAGCTGTGGGAGCTGCGCAGCTACGACGAGGTGATCCGGATGGAACAGGACCGGCTCATCTACGAGACGCGGCTGCGCGCCCGGTACGGGCGGTCCTGGCGGCGCCGGGCGCCCGTGGAGGCGCTGATGCCGCTGAAGCTCGTCCGCTACGGGGTACCGCTGCGCGAGACGGCACCCGAGGCGACCAGGCTCCCCGAGACGGCGCCCGAGGCGACCGAACTGCCCCGGCCGGCGCCCGGGACACCCGCCGTCGGGGTCGAGGCCGCGGACAGTCTGCCGCCCGGGCAGGTCCCGCCCGAGGCCGCGACCGCGTCGGCCCCGGCCCCGGCCCCGCAGCACGAGACGGCACTGGCACCCGCCCCCGTTCCGCCACCTGGATWCGAGCCCGCCCCGTCGCCGGAGCCCGAACCCGCCGACGGGCAGGGCTCGGAGGCCGCACCCGGACCCGCCGCCCAGCCCCCGGCGGCGGAGTTCCCCGTGCCGGTGGCGCCCGGCCGCTACCGGCAGCTCGGTGAGCCGGCGGCCACGGCGGCCACGGCCGGCGCGTCGGTACCGGCGGCGCCCGCGCGGGTCGAGGAACTGTTCATCGAGCCCAGGCCGCCCGAGCCCGCCCCCCCACGAGGGGCCGGGACAGCCCGGCACGCACGCGGACGACGAGACGTACGCGGGCACGGAGACGTACGCGGGGACGGAGCCGTACGCGGGGACGGAGCCGTACGGGGACACGGAGGCGCACGAGGGCATGGAGGCGTACGCGGCCCCGGACTTGGGCCCGGCCCCGGACCTGGGCCCGGCCCCGGCGGGGCTCGCGGACGAGGACGACGGCCCGTACGGCGGTGACGAGCCCGTCGGCATCCCCGACGGCATCCCCCGCGAGGAGGTCTACTTCGAGGCGTACCGCCACTACGTCGCCTCGCACGGCGCCTTCCCCACCGCGCGCCACCTCTCCCGCACCCTGCACGACGGCTTCGGGGTTCCCACGGTGGACGGCGAGCTGCTGAGCGAGACCTATCTGGGCTCGTACATGCGCGAGTTCAAGGACCGCTACAACACCGAGATGGGGCTCGCGGGGTAGCGGCCTTCGCACTCGGCCGGTGTCATGCCCCCAGCAGCTTGCGGACCCGCTCGGCGCCCACCGCGAGCAGCAGGGTGGGCAGGCGGGGGCCGGTCTCGCGGCTGACGAGGAGCCGGTAGAGCAGGGCGAAGAAGCCGCGCTGGGCGACCTTGAGTTCCGGGGTCGGCTTCGCGTCGGGGGCGAGCCCCGCCTGGACCTTCGGTACGCCGTACACCAGGGAGGTGAGGCCCTCCAGCGACCAGTTCGCCTCCAGGCCTTCGAGGAGCAGCCGCAGCGACTCGCGCTGCTGCTCGTCGAGCGAGGCGAGGAGTTCGGCGTCGGGCTCGTCGCGTACCCGGGTGCGCTGGTCGGCGGGGACCTGGGTGGTGATCCACCGGTGGGCGCGGTCCAGGCGGGGGCGGACCTCGTCCAGGTTGTGCACCGGGTGGGCGGGGTCGAGCTCGCTGAGGATGCGCAGGGTCTGCTCCTCCTGGCCGCCGGTGATGTCGGCGACCGAGGCGAGGGTGCGGTAGGGCAGCGGGCGCTCGGTGAGCGTGAGCGGGCCCAGGGCCGTGGTCGAGGCGCGGGTGTGCGCCGCGATGTCGGCGGGCTGGGCGCTGCCGTCGGCGATCTTGCGGCCGAGCGCGTCCCACTCGTCGTAGGTGCGCTGGATCTCCTGGTCGAAGGCGACCTTGAAGGACTGGTTGGGCTTGCGCCGCGCGTACATCCAGCGCAGCAGCGGGGCCTCCATGATCTGGAGGGCGTCGGCGGGGGTGGGGACGCCGCCCTTGGAGGAGGACATCTTGGCCATGCCGCTGATGCCGACGAAGGCGTACATCGGGCCGAGGGGCTGCTGACCGCCGAAGATCTCCTTGACGAGCTGGCCGCCGACGACGAACGAGGATCCCGGCGACTGGTGGTCGACGCCGGACGGCTCGAAGACGACGCCCTCGTACGCCCAGCGCATCGGCCAGTCGACCTTCCACACCAGCTTGCCGTGGTGGAAGGTGCGCAGCTCGACGGTCTCGCCGTGGCCGCACCGGCAGGTGTAGGTCAGCTCGGTGGTCTCGTCGTCGTAGGCGGTGACCGTGGTCAGGTCGCGACCGCAGGCGGTGCAGTAGGGCTTGTACGGGTAGTAGGCGGAGCCCGCGCCGGCGCCCGAACCGTCGTCCTCGGCCGCCGCGCCCGAACCCTCGGCGGCCTCGACCTCTGCCTCGTCCGGCTTCTGCTGCTTCTGCTGCTGCTGCGGCTTCTTGCCGCCGCTCTTGGCTTCCTTCTCCAGCGTCCGGTAGCGGTCCAGCACGGCGTCGATGCGCTCGCGCTCGCGCATGGCGAAGAGGATCTGCTCGGTGTAGGTGCCAGCGGTGTACTGCGCGGTCTGGCTGATGCCGCGGTACTCCACGCCGAGCTCCAGCAGGGAGGCCTCCATGGCGGCCCTGAAGTGCTCGGCCCAGCTGCCGTACGGGCTGCCCTCGGGCGCGGGCACGGCGGTCAGCGGGCGGCCGATGTGCTCGTCCCAGGACGCGTCCACGCCCTCGACACCGGCCGGGACCTTGCGGAACCGGTCGTAGTCGTCCCAGGACAGCAGGTGCTCGCAGTCCAGGCCGCGGCGCTTGATCTCGTCGGCGACCAGGTGCGGCACCATGACCTCGCGCAGGTTGCCCAGGTGGATGGGGCCCGAGGGGCTCAGGCCCGAGGCGCAGACGATCTTTTTGAGGCCGCGCCGCTCCGCTTCGGCGATGACGTCATCGGCGATACGGGAGACCCAGTCGGCCTCATGGGTGGTCAAAGCCACGTCCGGCACTTCCTTCTCGTCGCGCTCTTCAAGCCTGCGCGGCCATTGTCCCACCCCGGAATGCGGCGGCGCCCCCCACTTCGTACGTGGGATACTGGGTCGCGCATCCAGCCACCCCGACGGAACGGTCAGCACTCCATGGCTACGGTCCCCTCTCTCGCCGCTACGGTCCGCCAGCGCGTCTCGGACGCCCTCTCGGCTGCTCTGCCGGAGGCCGCCTCCGCCGACCCGCTGCTGCGACGTAGCGACCGGGCGGACTTCCAGGCCAACGGGATGCTGGCGCTGGCCAAACAGCTGAAGGGGAACCCGCGCGAGCTGGCGGCGAAGGTCACCGAGGCGCTGCCCGCCAATGAGGAGATCGCCGGGATCGAGGTGTCGGGCCCCGGTTTCCTCAACATCACCGTCGCCGACAGCGCGATCGTGAACAACCTGGCGGCCCGCCGGCAGGACGAGCGGCTCGGCGTGCCGTACGCGGACGCCCCCGGCACGACGGTGATCGACTACTCGCAGCCGAACGTCGCCAAGGAGATGCACGTCGGGCACCTGCGCTCGACGGTGATCGGCGACGCGATCGTGAAGCTGCTCGAACACCGGGGCGAGACGGTGATCCGGCGCCACCACATCGGCGACTGGGGCACCAACTTCGGCATGCTCATCCAGTACCTGATCGAGCACCCGCACGAGCTGGACCACGCCTCCGACACGGCGGGCGCCAAGGACGCGGGCGAGGCCGCCATGGCCCGGCTCAACCGGCTCTACAAGTCCTCGCGCGCCCTCTTCGACTCCGACGAGGACTTCAAGGCCCGCGCCCGCGACCGGGTGCCGGCCCTGCAGAGCGGCGACGCGGAGACGCTGGCGCTCTGGCACAAGATCGTGGACGAGTCCAAGACGTACTTCCAGGGCGTCTACGACGAGCTGGACGTCGAGATCCGCGACGCGGACATCGTCGGCGAGAGCGCCTACAACGACGACCTCCAGCAGGTCGTCAAGGACCTGGAGGAGTCCGGGGTCGCCGTCCGCTCCGAGGGCGCGCTGTGCGTCTTCTTCGAGGACGTCAAGGGCCCCGACGGCACGCCCACCCCGCTGATCGTC
Organism: Streptomyces sp. PU-14G; assembly: GCF_041028275.1. Lineage (NCBI taxonomy): Bacteria > Bacillati > Actinomycetota > Actinomycetes > Kitasatosporales > Streptomycetaceae > Streptomyces > Streptomyces sp. PU-14G. The sequence continues at coordinate 3,364 of NZ_JASKYT010000045.1, read as the reverse complement.
CAGAAGTCCAACGGCGGCTTCGGCTACGCGGCCACCGACCTGGCCGCCATCCGCAACCGCGTCGGCGACCTCAAGGCCGACACCCTGCTGTACGTGGTCGACGCCCGCCAGGCGCTGCACTTCCGGATGGTGTTCGAGACGGCGCAGCGCGCCGGCTGGCTGCCCGAGGGCGCCGCCAGGCAGCTCCCGTTCGGCACCGTGCTGGGCAAGGACGGCAAGCCTTTCAAGACCCGCGAGGGCGAGACGGTGCGCCTGGTCGACCTGCTGGACGAGGCGGTGGAGCGCGCGGCGGCCGTCGTCCGCGAGAAGGCCGACGCGAGCGTGACCGAGGAGGAGATCCAGCGGCGCGCCCAGCAGGTCGGCATCGGCGCGGTCAAGTACGCGGACCTGTCCAACTCGATGACCCGCGACTACGTCTTCGACCTGGACCGCATGGTCTCCCTCCAGGGCGACACCAGCGTCTACCTCCAGTACGCGTACGCGCGGGTCCGCTCGATCTTCCGCAAGGCGAAGGACCTTCAGCCCGTGCCGCACCCGGAGCGCGAGCTGGTCCCGGCCGAGCGGGCGCTGGCCCTGCACCTGGACGGCTTCGCGGACACGCTGGTGACGGCGGCCGACGAGTACGCGCCGCACAAGCTGACGGCGTACCTGTACGAACTGGCCACGCTCTACAGCCGGTTCTTCGAGAACTGCCTCGTCCTCGACCCCGCCGAGCCCGCGCAGTCCGAGAACCGCCTGTTCCTGTGCGAGATGACCGCGAAGGTCCTCCACCAGGGTCTGGCGCTGCTCGGTATCCGCACGCCCGAGCGGCTCTGAGCCGCCTTCCGGCGCGGCCCTCGCGCACCCCGCGCGGCCGTGAGGGCCGGCGGGGCCGCGCGGTCACGACGGGTGGACGCCGCGCAGGATCTCCTCCCGCAGCTCGGCTGCCATCGTCTTGATGGTCCGCAGCCCCTGCCTGCCCCACGGGCGTGGGCGCTGGTCGACGACGCAGATCGTGCCCAGCGCCATGCCCGAGGGGTCGAGCAGCGGCGCGCCCAGGTAGGACTTGATGCCCACCTCGTCCACGACGGGGTTGACGGCGAACCGGGCGAAGTCGCGCACGTCCTCCAGCACCAGCGCGGTACGCCGGGCCACGACGTGCACGCAGAAGCCGTGGTCGCGCTCCATCACCCGGCCCACGCCGCCGTCCGGGTCGACGGGGCCCTTCTCCGGGTCCATGGTCGAGTCGTACAGGCCCGAGAAGTACTGCCGCCGCTCGTCGATGAAGTTGACCATCGCGAAGGGCGCGTCCGTGACCCGGGCCAGCTCCCGCGCGAAGGCGTCGAACTCGGGTATGGGCCGCTCGTCGATGCCCAGCTCCTTGAGCCGGGCCACCCGCGCGGGCGCCTCGGTGTCCTGCGGGGTCACCAGCAGGCGGGCCGTGAGGTCAGGCGGTGTGTACGGCATGCGCGCTCCTCGGGTCGATCAGGTGCTGGATGAGGGAGATGAGGACCCCGGTGGCGGAGTCGGGGGCGCGGGCGTCGCACAGGACGACGGGCACGCCCGGATCGAGGTCGATCGCCGCACGCACCTCGTCGGGGTCGTAGCGGTGGGAGCCGTCGAACTCGTTGACGGCCAGCACGAAGCGGATGCCGCGCCGCTCGAAGTAGTCCACGGCGGGGAAGCAGTGCTCCAGCCTGCGGGTGTCCGCCAGCACGACGGCGCCCAGCGCCCCGGCGGACAGCTCGTCCCACATGAACCAGAAGCGGTCCTGGCCCGGGGTGCCGAACAGGTACAGGACGTACCCCGCGTCGAAGGTGATGCGGCCGAAGTCCATGGCCACGGTGGTGGTGGCCTTCTCCTCCACCCCCTCCAGGCTGTCGGTGGCCGCGCTGACCTGCGTCAGCAGCTCCTCGGTGCTCAGCGGGTCGATCTCGCTGACCGCCCCCACGAAGGTGGTCTTGCCGACCCCGAACCCGCCCGCGACGATGATCTTCAGCGCGGTCGGGAAAGGGTCAGAGTCTTCTACGGAGCCCATCCAGCACCGCCTCCAGCAGTTCTCGGTCGTTCGTGGCGGGGCCCCGCAGGTGTACGGGGCCGCGCGTGGTGACGGCGCCGCAGTCCACCAGGTCCGACAGCACCACCTTGGTGACGGTGGCGGGCAGGTGGACGGTCGCGGCGATCTCGGCGACGGACACGGGGCCTTCGCACAGGCCGAGCACCTGGCTGTGCTCGGGGCCCAGGTAGCCGTTTGGGCGGACACCGGTCGCCAGCACCAGCGTCAGCAGATCCAGAGCGGCCGAAGGCCTGGTGCGTCCCTCGCTGACGGTGTACGGGCGGACCAGCCGGCCCGCGTCGTCGTCGAGCCAGGGCTCGTCGGGTGCTCCTGGCATGGTGTCAGGCGCCGCGAGGCTGCCGGGCCGGTGTCGCCAGGTACGGGCGGACGCTCTTGACCAGCATCGCCATCTCGTAGCCCAGCACGCCCGCGTCCGCCTCGCTCCCCGCGAACACGGCCAGGCAGGCGCCCTGGCCCGCGGTACTGACGAACAGCAGCGAGCTGTCCAGCTCGACCACCACCTGGCGCACGTCGTCGCCGCCCGCGAAGCGCACGCCGGCGCTGCGGCCCAGCGAGTACAGGCCCGAGGCGAGCGCGGCCATGTGGTCCGCCGTGTCGGTCTCCAGCCCGTGCGCCGCCTTCACCAGCCCGTCAGAGGACAGCAACAGGGCGCTGCGCGCATGCGGTACGCGCTCGACCAGTCCGGTCAGCAGCCAGGACAGGTCCACCGTCTGCTGTCGGAGGGGTGCTTCACTCATCTGGATCGTGTCTTCCTCTCGGTGGGCCGGGCTGTCGCCTGGAGTCGGTGGTCCTGACCGCCGCTTCAAGGGGTCGGCCTGCCGCCGTGCGGCGGAGACGGGGAGGGCCCGGGCGGCGCGGCCCGGTCCCACTCCCCAGCCTCGGCCCCGGTCTCGGCCCCGGCCCCGGTCTCGGCCTCGGCCCCGGTCTCGGCCTCGGTTTCGGCGCGGACGGTGCCGCGTAGGAACGCCGCCATGAGCCCCGGATCGTGGACCGGTTCGTCGGCGGGGACACCGGACGAGGCCGCTCGCAGCGGCGCGTCCCGCAGCTCGGGAACGAGGTGCTCCTGACGGCGCCGCCGAGGCAGCCGGGGCCGCTCGCCGCCCCCGGGCCCGCTTCCGGACGAAGGCGGCGGCCCGGGCGAGGAGGACGGCAACGGCGTGTGCGGCGGCCCGTCCGCCGAGGTGGGCGGCGGCTCGTGCCGCGGTGCCGGCGGCGCCACACGCGGCACCTCGGGGGCGCGTGTGGCGGCGGCGGCCCGCACCGGGAGGGTGCGCTCCGGCGCCCGGTCCTGCGGGGGCGCCGCCGCCA
>NZ_JASKYT010000449.1:0-4403 GCF_041028275.1 Streptomyces sp. PU-14G | reverse complement strand
CCCACCGGACGGCATGCCGCCCCGCGGCAGCCGGAGGTGTGCCGCGGGCGGGGGCGCGGCGGGACGGGACGTGTGCGGTGTGGTGCGAGCGAGGGAGCTGGGCTTGATGGACGAGCAGACGGTGCGGGACACGAGCGGGCACGGGCCCGCTGCGCCACGTCTGGTGAGCGCCGTCGCCCCGGACGCGGAGACGTCGGCGGAGAACCGCAGGGCGCACCGGGAGCTGGCGGGCCGGCTCCGCGAGAAGCTGGCGCGCGCCCGGCTGGGCGGGGGCGCGCGGGCGCGCGAGCGGCATGTGGCACGCGGCAAGCTGCTGCCACGCGACCGGGTGGACGCGCTGCTCGACCCCGGTTCGCCGTTCCTGGAGCTGTGCCCGCTGGCAGCCGATGGGATGTACGAGGACGCGGCCCCGGCGGCCGGGGTGATCGCGGGCATCGGCCGGGTCTCGGGGCGCGAGGTGGCGATCATCGCCAACGACGCCACCGTCAAGGGCGGCACCTACTATCCGATGACGGTCAAGAAGCACCTGCGGGCGCAGGAGGTGGCGCTGGAGAACAGGCTGTCGTGCCTGTATCTGGTCGACTCGGGAGGCGCTTTCCTGCCGATGCAGGACGACGTCTTCCCCGACCGCGAGCACTTCGGACGGATCTTCTACAACCAGGCCCGGATGTCGGCCGCCGGTATCCCGCAGATCGCCGCTGTTCTCGGCTCGTGCACGGCGGGCGGCGCCTACGTTCCGGCGATGAGCGACGAGGCGGTGATCGTGCGGGAGCAGGGCACGATCTTCCTGGGCGGCCCGCCACTGGTGAAGGCGGCCACGGGAGAGGTCGTCACCGCGGAGGAGCTGGGCGGCGGGGAGACGCACTCCCGCGTCTCCGGCGTCACCGACCACCTCGCCAAGGACGACGCGCACGCCCTGCGCATCGTGCGGCACATCGTCTCGACGCTGCCGGCCGGCGGGCCGGAGGCCGGCGCCCTGCCGTGGTCCGTGCGCCCCCCTGAGGAGCCCGCGGTGGATCCCGCGGGGCTCTACGACGCGGTGCCGGCCGACTCCCGCACGCCGTACGACGTGCGGGAGGTGATCGCCCGCCTCGTGGACGGTTCGCGGTTCCAGGAGTTCAAGGCGGAGTACGGCACGACGCTGGTGACGGGCTTCGCACACCTGCACGGGCACCCGGTGGGTGTCGTGGCCAACAACGGCATCCTGTTCTCGGAGTCGGCCCAAAAGGGCGCCCACTTCATCGAGTTGTGCGATCAGCGGGGCATTCCGCTGCTGTTCCTGCAGAACATCTCGGGATTCATGGTCGGTAAGGACTACGAGGCGGGTGGCATCGCCAAGCACGGCGCCAAGATGGTCACGGCCGTGGCGTGCGCCAGGGTCCCGAAGCTGACGGTGGTGATCGGCGGTTCCTACGGGGCGGGCAACTACTCGATGTGCGGCCGGGCCTACAGCCCCCGGTTCCTGTGGATGTGGCCGAACGCCAAGATCTCGGTGATGGGCGGCGAGCAGGCGGCGTCGGTGCTCGCCACCGTCAAGCGGGATCAGCTGGAGGCCAGGGGCGAGGAATGGTCCGCCGAGGCGGAGGAGGAGTTCCGCGCCCCGGTCCGCGCCCAGTACGAGACGCAGGGAAACGCCTACTACGCCACGGCCCGGCTGTGGGACGACGGGGTGATCGACCCGCTGGAGACCCGTCAGGTGCTGGGGCTGGCTCTGACGGCGTGCGCCAACGCCCCCCTGCCCCGACGCGATCCGGAGGCGGCCCGGTTCGGCGTCTTCCGGATGTGACGGGGCGAGCACGGTGGCGGAGCTGACGGAAGTCGTGAGGGCAAGGAGAGGACCGATGTTCGACACGGTGCTGGTGGCCAACCGCGGTGAGATCGCGGTGCGGGTGATCCGCACGCTGCGCGGGCTGGGCGTGCGCTCGGTCGCGGTCTACAGCGACGCGGACGCCGACGCGCGCCATGTGCGCGAGGCCGACACGGCGGTGCGGATCGGTCCGGCCGCGGCGGCGCAGAGCTATCTGAGTATCGAGCGGCTGCTGGAGGCGGCCCGGCGCAGCGGCGCCCAGGCCGTCCACCCGGGGTACGGCTTCCTGGCGGAGAACGCCGGGTTCGCCCAGCGGTGCACCGAAGCGGGCCTGGTCTTCATCGGGCCCCCCGCCGCGGCCATCGAGCTGATGGGCGACAAGATCCGCGCGAAGGAGACGGTGCGCGAGGCCGGGGTCCCGGTGGTGCCCGGCTCCTCGGGCAGCGGGCTGTCCGACGACGAACTGGCCGCCGCGGCACGCCAGACGGGCCTGCCCGTGCTGCTCAAACCGTCGGCGGGCGGCGGCGGCAAGGGCATGCGGCTGGTACGGGACGAGGCGCTGCTGCCGGACGAGATCGCCGCGGCCCGGCGCGAGGCCAGGGGCGCGTTCGGGGATGACGGACTGCTGGTGGAGCGGTGGGTCGACCGCCCGCGGCACATCGAGATCCAGGTGCTGGCCGACGGCCACGGCACCGTGCTGCACCTCGGGGAGCGCGAGTGCTCCCTCCAGCGACGCCACCAGAAGATCGTCGAAGAGGCCCCCAGCCCGCTGCTGGACGCGGCGACGCGCGCGGCGATGGGTGAGGCGGCGGCGAACGCGGCCCGCTCGTGCGGCTATCGGGGTGCGGGCACGGTGGAGTTCATCGTGCCGGGGGACGGTTCGGGCGCGTACTACTTCATGGAGATGAACACCCGACTCCAGGTGGAGCACCCGGTCACCGAGCTGATCACCGGGCTGGATCTGGTGGAGTGGCAGTTGCGGGTCGCCGCCGGAGAGCCGCTGCCCTTCGCCCAGGATGACGTCGTGCTGAACGGGCACGCGGTGGAGGCCCGTATCTGTGCGGAGACGGCGCGCCTGGCTCCGGGCGCCGGCGACGGACGGGTCGACTTCCTCCCGTCGGCCGGCCGGGTGCTGCTGTTGGAGGAGGCGCGGGGCGAGGGGGTGCGCACCGACTCCGGGCTGACCACGGGCACCGAAGTGGGCACGGTGTACGACCCGATGCTCGCCAAGGTCATCGCCTGGGCCCCGGACAGGGCCGCGGCGCTGCGCGGACTGCGGGCGGCACTGGCGCGGACGACGGTGCTGGGCGTGGACACCAACACGGCGTTCGTGCGCGGGCTGCTCGCCCACCCCGAGGTCGTCTCCGGCGATCTGGACACGGGCCTGGTGGAGCGTGCCGCGGCGGGGCTGCTGCCCGAGGGGGTGCCGGACGAGGTGTACGGCGCGGCGGCCCTGCTGCGCCACGCGGCGCTGTCCCCGGCGCCGGCCACGGGCGCGCGGAACGCGGGCTCGGACGGCGGCGGGGCGGGTTCCTCCGCGCCCGGCGCGGGCCGGGGCCTCAGCGGCGGCGCGGCGGTCTGGGTGAGTCCGTTCGCGGAGCCGTCGGGGTGGCGGCTCGGCGGGCAGCGGGCGTGGACGGTGCACCATCTGCGGGTGCCCGGCCACGATCCGGTGGCAGTGCGCGTCCGTCCGGCCGCCCCGGACGGCAAACGCCCGGAGGCACCCGTGTCCCCGGGCGAGATGGAGGTCAGTGTCGAGGGCGCGGCCCCCGTGCGCGCCCGTCTGGCTCCGGGCCCCACCGTCGAGGGCCAGGCGTTCGGCGGGGAGCGGAGCGCCACCGTGCGGCTGGACTGGGACGGCATGAGCGGCGTCTTCAGCCGCGCCGTGGACGGGGACGGCGAGGCGCCGGGCGTGTGGCTGGGCAGGGACGGCGAGGCGTGGCAGGTGCGGGTGCACGACCCGGTGGCCGCCGCGCTGCAACGGGCCGGGGCCGCCCAGGGTGTCGACGCGCTGACGGCTCCGATGCCCGGCACCGTCACCCTCGTCAAGGCGGCGGTGGGTGACGAGGTGGCGGCCGGCGAGAGCCTGCTGGTGGTGGAGGCGATGAAGATGGAACACGTCATCGCGGCACCGCACGCCGGGCGCGTGGCCCAACTGGACGTCACGGCCGGCGCCACCGTCGCGATGGACCAGATCCTCGCGGTGGTGGACCCGTACGAGACCGGTGCGGACGGCGGGAACGCCGGCGGCGGCGAGACGGAGGCGGCGGGATGACGGGGCTGCCCATGGCCTTCCCCCTGGAGGGGCTGCCCGCGCGGGTGCGGATCCACGAGGTCGGCCCGCGGGACGGGCTGCAGAACGAGAAGGCGATCGTCCCGACCGAGGTGAAGGCGGAGTTCGTCCGCAGGCTGGTCGCGGCCGGTCTGACGACGGTCGAGGCCACCAGCTTCGTGCACCCCAGGTGGGTGCCCCAACTGGCCGACGCGGAACAGCTGTTCCCCCGGCTGACCGGTCACGGTGCGGGAGGCCCGGACGCGGAGGGTCCGGGCACGGATGGCCCGGGCATGGGCGGGCCGGACGCGGSCGGGCCGCCCA
>NZ_JASKYT010000448.1:0-5425 GCF_041028275.1 Streptomyces sp. PU-14G | reverse complement strand
GTGTTCAGGTCGGGCGCCGCCGCGTCGGGCAGGTTCATGCCGGCCTCCCCCCCCCCCCCCCCCCCCCCCCCCCCCCCCCCCCCCCCCCCCCCCCCCCCCCCCCCCCCCCCCCCCCCCCCCCCCCCCCCCCCCCCCCCCCCCCCCCCCCCCCCCCCCCCCCCCCCCCCCCCCCCCCCCCCCCCCCCCCCCCCCCCCCCCCCCCCCCCCCCCCCCCCCCCCCCCCCCCCCCGTCGGTGACCACGCGGACGGTGTTCAGGTCGGGCGCCGCCGCGTCGGGCAGGTTCATGCCGGCCTCCACACCGGTGCGCAGGTAGTCCAGAACGGTCCGGGTCAGCCGCTCCCCCGGCAGCGCGGCGGGGATGCCCGGCGGGTACGGGGTGATCATCTCGGCGGCGATCCGGCCCTCCGCCTCCTGAACCGGCACGTCCTCGTGCGCGCCGAAGTAGGCGTCGCGCGGCAGGCACGTCTGTTCCATCCGCAGGTCGGCGGGGCTGCGCAGGCGCACGGTCGGCGAGTCGGGGAACTCGTCGGCCCGGGAGACCAGCTCGCCGACGGCGTCGAGCAGCACCCCGGTGGTGTGCCGGTCGTCGGCGTGGGTCAGTTGGGTGTTGATCCTGCGGTGATCGCTGACGTGCACGTCCAGGTGCCGGTGCTCACGCAGCCAGTCGGCGGCCTGGTAGCCGGTGAACGGCAGTTGCGAAAGGTCGATGACGACCGGCAGCGGGTCCAGGTCGGCCGCCAGCCCCTGGCCGACGAAGTCGGACCTGTCGTCGACGTGGAGCCCGTCGATGGCCTCCAGGCGCTGCCTGACGTCGGCGGCGAGGTCCAGCGCGTGCCCCAGCAGCCGGTCGCCGTGCTGCACCATCTGGCGCCTCCAGCCGTCCAGACCCGCGTAGATCAGCACGTTGGGGCTCGTGGTGCCCAGCAGGTCGGCGCGCTGGGCCAGCGTCAGCGGGTCGATGTACGGGCCTTGCAGGTGGAAGACGGAACCCTGCTCCAGGCCGCTGCCCATCTTGTGGATGCTGGTCACGCACACGTCGGCGCCCGCGTCCATGGCCCAGGTCGGCAGGTCGCTGTGGAAGGGCAGGTGGGCGCCCCACGCCTCGTCGACGATGAGCGGGCGGCCTCTGCGGTGGCAGACGTCGGCGATGGCGTGCAGGTCGGCGCACGTTCCGTACGGGGTCGGGCTGGTGACCAGGGCGCCGCGCGCGTCCGGGTGCTCCTCGAAGGCGGCCTCGAACGCGTCAGCGGGCGGCGCGTGCGCGAGCAGCCGCTCCTCGTCCCACCGCGGCTCCACCCACACCGGGTGGATGCCCGAGAGGACCAGCCCGGAGACCACCGACTTGTGGGCGTCCCGGCCGACCAGCAGCTTCTCGTGCGGTCCCGCGACCGTGAGCATCGCCGACTTCACCGACAGCGAGCTGCCGCAGGTCGAGAAGAACGTGTGCTCGGCGTGGACCGCCTCCGCCATGAGCTGCTCGGCCTTCACGAGGACGGCGGCGCGGGTGCGCCGGTCGTCCAGCCCTCCGGAGGCCAGGACGTCACCGTGGAAGACGGCGTCGCCCAGCACCTCGCGTACGCGCGGGTCGGCGCCCCTTGCCTGCTTGTGGCCCGGCGGGGAGAACGGCAGCTCGTCCGCCTCCCGGTAGCGGGCCAGTGCTTCCAACACCGGTGCGGCATCGTGATCCATGGCTCCCGTAGTGCCCGTACAGGCCGGAACGGAACCAGTCGTCCGCGGGCAGGGCCGGCGCGGGGTGGCCAGGCCCGGGTCAGCCCCGCTCGCGAGGCGTCTCGCGGACGACGTCCTCGGGCTTCTTGTCGTCGCGCAGGCCCAGAAAGCGGGGGTGGCGCAGCATGCCGTCGCGGGTCCACTCCGTGAAGCCGATCTGCGCCACCAGGCGGGGCTCGACCCAGTGCGCACCGCGCTCGCGGACCGGGTCGGCGAACGGGGAGCGACGCGCCTCGAGCTGGTCGAGGCCGCGCCGCAGGGTCAGCAGCGTCCTGCGGTCGTAGCCGGTGCCGACCTTGCCCGCGTAGCGCAGCGCGCCGTCCTCGTAGTAGCCGAGCAGCAGCGCCCCGAAGCCCACCCGGCTCCCGGCGGGCTCGGTGAAGCCGCCGACGACCAGCTCCTGACCGCCCGCGCACTTGAGCTTGAGCCAGTCGGGGGACCTGCGGGGCTGGTAGCGGCCGTCCGCGCGCTTGGCGATCAGCCCTTCCCAGCCCTTGGCGCACGCTTCGTCCAGCAGCTGCTGCCCGCCCTCGTTGCGGTGCGGTGTGAAACGCAGCGGCGCCCGGAAGTCCAGCGCCGCGCGCAGCAGCGACTTGCGGGTGCGCAGCGGCAGCCCGGTGAGGTCCATGCCGTCGAGCCGCAGCAGGTCGAAGACGTAGTAGGTGACGGCGACACCGCTGGCCCTGGCCTGCCGCTCGGTACTGAGCTGCATGCGCTGCTGGAGCCGGGAGAAGTCGGTACGGCCGCCGGCGAAGGCGACGATCTCGCCGTCGACGGTGAAGTCGGTCCGGCTCTGGGCCGCCAGTGCCTCCACGATCTCGGGGTAGGTGGCGTTCACGCGCCGCCCGCTGCGGGACAGCAGCCGCTCGCCGCCGTCCTCGCGAACGGCGAGCGCCCGCACACCGTCGAGTTTGCGTTCGAAGACCCAGCCACCCGCGGAGAAGTCCCGCCGGTCGCTGAGCTCGGCACGCATGGGCTGCTCGGCGAGCCTGCCGCCCGAGGGCGCCTTGCGCAGCAGCGCGCGCTGCTCCTGCGGCAGCGTGTCGAGCAGGCCGCTCACTGCCTGCCGCCCTCGCGGGTCCACTGCTCACTCGACTCCTCGCGCACCTGCTTGAGGGTGCGGTCGCTCAGCGCGGAGCGGACCCGCCACGGGTCGGGGGTGCCGCGCGAGGAGGCGTGGCTGTCGCTCTTCTTGACCAGCAGCCACGCCTCGCGCTCCCCGTCGCCGCCGCTGCGGAAGCGGGAGAGCGCCCAGTCGCCGCGCAGCTTGCCGCCGTGCATCCGGAAGGAGATGTGGCCCTTGGCCAGCGCCTTGCCGAAGTCGTGGGACAGCGGCTCGTAGGTGCCCTCGTCCCAGACGATGACGGGGCCCGCGCCGTACTCGCCGCGTGGAATGACGCCCTCGAAGGTGCGGTAGTCCAGCGGATGGTCCTCGGTGGGCATGGCCAGCCGCTTGTCGTGCGGGTCCACGGACGGGCCCTTGGGCACCGACCAGGACTTGAGCACACCGTCCCACTCCAGCCGGAAGTCGAAGTGCAGGCTCGTCGCGTCGTGGATCTGCACCACGTAGCGGGGCTCCTCGCCACCGCGCGCCCGCTTGCCCTCGGGTTCCTCCGTGCGGTCGAACCGCCGCTTGCGCCGGTATGTCCCCAGCGCGTCGTCGTCACCACTCACGCCCGGTCCTTCCCGGCCACGGCCGCGCCGGCCGTGGCCTTCTCACCACCTGCCGCGTTCCCCTCGTCGGGCGGACGACACCGCACACCGCCGTCCGCAGGGCACCGGCCGCCGCCGGGGCGGCACCGCGCGCCGCTCCGGCGGACGGGGCGGCTGTCAGCCGACGGGGCCGAGCTGGCTGGCCCAGGGGATGAGCGGATAGCTGAGCGGGGGCGGACGGACACCGCCCGGGCCGATGACATGGCTGCCGATGCGGCCACCGAGGTGGACCAGCCGCCCGTCGTCCTCCCTGAAGTGCACGGCGCCGTCCCCGCGCTGCACGGCCGCCACCGCTTCCGCCAGGAAGCCCAGTTCGCCGGTGTCACGGTCCGACCACTCGTACGCGCTCCACATGTACTGGTCCACCCACAGGGTGGCGGTGTCCTCGAGACAGACGGCGATCATGGTCGAGGCGCTGCCGGGGCCGACGAGGACGCAGAACTCGTCCGTCACGATCGGCGAGAGCGGGTAGCCGGGCACGGCCCGAGCCGCGTCGGTGAAGATCTGCACGACCGGGTGCGCGGGGCGGGGCGCGGCACCGCCGGGAGGGTGCGGGTCCGGACGCCGCGCGTCCACCGGGCTGCCCGGACGCACGTGGACGTGCGGGAGGCGCGCGGTCTGGTCGCACCGCGCCCCCTCCCCCGCGTGCTCGCTCAGCTGTTCACTCACCGTCGCGTCCCTCCGTTGTCCGCTCGTCCGGTCGACCGTCCACCCGTTCGTCCGTCCGTCCGTTCGCCCGTCCGTCCGTTCGGCTTTCTCTGCCGGTCCGCCAGTCCGCCGGTCCGCCGGTCCGCCGGTTCGCCGGTCGTGGCGCGGCACCGCCGTCATCGACGGTATGCGCGAGAGGTCCAACCGGCAGCCTGGAGCGCGCGAGCCGGTGACGGCGGTCCCCTCCGCTCCCGGACGGCGCGGGGACCGCAGTCACCGGACGCGGGATCGGATCGGCCGCGTTCTGCCACGCGGGCGGGCGTACCTCCGCGGGCGGCGGCCGAGTTGAACCGGAAGGGGAGGCGCGCGGGTGACCGTACGCCGTCGGCACCGGACACGAGGAGGCCCCTGATGACATCGACGCCCCGCACACCCGCCGCCCCGGCGCCTCCGCCAGGCGGCGCCGTCCCGGCAGGCGGAACCGTCCCGGCGGCCCGGGGAGCCGAGGCGGCACGTCCCGCAGTGGTGCCCGCCGCCCAGCACACGGGAGCCGGTCCGCACCCGGAACACGGCACGGACCCGGAGCACGGCCCGGACGCGGAGCACGATCCACACGCGGAGCACGGCCCGGACGCGGAGCTCGCCGCCTACCTCGCCGCCCATCCCTCCCCCGCCGCCGCGGTGGACGCGGTCATCCGGGACGAGCGGGGGCGGCTGCTGATCGTCGATCCCGTCTACAAGCCGGGCTGGGACCTACCCGGCGGCATGGTGGACGACGAGGGCCTGGTGGACGGCCTGGAGAGGGAACTCCGAGAGGAGCTGCGCCCCGCCAGGCTCCGCGTCGGCCGCCTGCTGGCCGTCGACAACGTACCCGCCACCGCGTACGGCCGGGCGCTGACCGCCTGCGTCTACGCCGTCCACCTGCCGCACCCGCTGGCCGCCGAGGACCTGCGGCTCCAGCGGGACGAGCTGCGCGCCGCCGAGTTCGTGCCCGAGCGGGAGGCGCTGGCCCGGCTGCCCGAGCGGCTGCGGCGGCGTGCTGCCGCCGCCCTGGCCGCCGAGCGTGGAGCCGCGACGGCCCACCTGCTGGACGGGCACCCGGCGCCCCTGGACGAACGGGACCGCAGGGCACTGCTGCCGGGCCCTGCCGTCGCAGCGGCGGCCCTGGTGACGGACGGGAGAGGCCGGGTCCTGGTGGTCACGGGCAAGCACACGGGAGCGGGCACGGGCACGGACTCGTGCGCCGACGCAGACGCAGAAGCAGACACAGACATCGGCACCGGCACCGGCACCGGCACCGGCACCGGCACCGGAGACGCGTGCGAGGGGTGGGAG
>NZ_JASKYT010000447.1:0-5039 GCF_041028275.1 Streptomyces sp. PU-14G | reverse complement strand
CCGTCTGCTCCAGCACCACCGGCCCCACGCCCCGGGCCACCATGGCGGCCTGCTCGACACCGGCTGCTTTCAGCGCCGACCAGCGTGCGTGCTCGCCGTACTGGAGGTACACGGCCTGGTTCACGTGCTCCTGGGTGTCGGTCTCGTAGCCGTGCCACCGGTCACGCTATCCGGCGGCCCGGTGGCACCGCGCCGGGATTCCGGCCCGTCGGCGGACCGCGCCGCGCCCGGGACCCCTGCGGGGCGTGCGGGACACCCGCGGGCATCTGGGACATCCGCGGGCGTGCGGGACGACGGCACGCGTCCGGGACATCCGCGGGCATGCGGGATGTCGGCGGCATCGATCAGGGGCGGTCAGCCGCGGAAGACCTGGGCCGTGTGCCAGGCGGCGTGCCGCTCCGCGACCGGAGGGGTGTCGTCGGCGGGAGGGGTCAGCGGGCGGTCGGCGAGGTCGAGAACCTGGAGGCGCGCAGCCGTGCCGGTGCCCGCGAAGTGGCGGGAGACGGTGATGCGCAGGCCGTCAGAACGGCAAGCTGACCTACTGCGGCGGCTGGGTCAAGGGCGTCGTCCGAGAGGCGCGTTGAGTCGGGGTCGTTCGCGTCTGCGACCGTAGAGTCCCGCTGTGTGGCCCGGCGCGCGGCAGGCGCCGGCCTCCACGGGGTTTCCGGCTCCCGGCGCCAAGATGCCGCGTATGTCATCTTCTGCACGGAGTGCGGAGCGGCCCGCACGGGCGACCGGATACCCCGCACCGGCCGCAGGGCGCGCGAAGCGGACCGCCGAGCCGCACCGGTGGTGGCGGGACGAACGCTGGTGGCTCGCCGGGGTGTGCGGGGCCTTCGGGCTGCTCTCGCTCACCGTCGTCCACCCCGGACTGCCGCTCGGCTGGGACGAACTCGTCTACGCGAGCCGCTTCGCGCCCTACGGGCCCGAAACACCCTTCAGCGCCCCCCGCACCCGCGGCGTTCCCGTGCTCCTCGCACCCGTCGCGGCCTTCAGCGACTCGGTGGCGCTGCTGCGCTGTTACCTGACGCTGGCCGCTTCCCTCTCCCTCTTCCTCGGCTACCTGCCCTGGCTGGGCGCCTTCTCCCGGCGCGGGACGGTGCCGCTCGCCGCCGCGCTCTACGGCAGCGTGTGGTTCGCGCTCTTCTACGCGGGCGCGGCGATGCCCAACCACTACGTGGCCATGGGCCTGGTGGCCGCCGTCGGCTGTTTCGTCCGCAGCCCCGGCACGGGACGGAGCCGCGCGGGCACGGCGGTCGCGCTCGCCCTCGCCGCGCTGATGCGGCCCAACGACGCGGTGTGGCCCGCGCTCGTGCTGCTCGCCGCCGCGCTGGGCGCCCGTCGGCTGCCCCGCCGCACCCGGACGCGGGCCGCGCTCGCGGCCAGTTGCGGCCTCGCGGCCGGGCTGCTGCCCTGGGCCGTGGAGGCCTCGCTGCGCTTCGGCGGTGTGCTGGAACGGGTGCGCGCCGCGAGTGAGATCCAGGGCGGAATGAGCCCGCGTCTGACCCTCGACACCGTCAGGGCACATGCCGCCGCGCTGGACGGGCCCCTGCTGTGCCGCCCGTGCGACGGGGCGACCATCGAGTGGTCGAACGCCGGATGGTGGCTGCTGATCCCCCCACTGGTGGGGCTCGGCCTCCGCGCGGCACGCGAGCAGCGGCGCACGGCGTCGGCTCTGCTCGCGCTGACGGCCGCCACCGCCGTCGCCGTCCCGTACCTCTTCCTCATGGAGTACGCCGCGCCCCGCTTCCTGCTGCCCGCCTACGCGCTGCTGGCCCCCGTCGCCGCGCTCGGCGCCCTGGAGAGCGCACGGTGGGCCCGCGGGCGCGGAGCACGGCGCGCACGGGTGCTCGTCCCGCTGGTCGGTGGCGCTCTCGCCGCCGCCCACCTCGCCCTCCAGCTCCAGCAGTTGGGTATCCACTCCGGGATCCAGGCGGCGGCCCGCCACGACTGGCAGCGCATCGAAGCGGTGCTGCGCGCCCACGGCGTACGCCCTCCCTGCGTACTCGGCGGCAACAGCTCCACCATTCCGGTGGCCCACACCGCCGGCTGCCACCCCGCCCAGGCGGGCACACCCCACGCCCTCGTGCTGCGGGGTGTGCCGCTGCCCGCCTGGGCCGCGGCAGCCGGCTGGCGCCTCCACCCGGTGCCCCACACCTACAACCCGGGCTGGCGCGTCGCCGTACCGCCCCGCGCCGCCGATTCCTCCGGCCCCGGCGGTTCCTCCGCAGCCGCGCAGCCGCGGAAGCGGGGCGGTTGAGCCGGCGGGGAGGGGGGCGCGGCCTCCCCGCCGGCTCAGGTGGCGCGCTCCAGGTGGCTGGCGGCGAGCTCCGCCTGGTGGACGACCTCGGCCTCGTCCACGCCCACGAGCGCGCCGCGGGTCTTGCGCAGGCGGCCGTCGACGTAGATGTCGGTGACGTTGGGCGGCTGGCCGTTGAGCACGAGTTGGCTGGTCCAGTCGGTACGGGGGGCGAAGTTGAGGGTGCCGGGGTCGAGGACCAGCACGTCGGCGCGTTTACCGGGGGTGAGGGAGCCGACCTGGTCGTCCATGCCGACGGCCTCCGCGCCGCCGAGGGTGGCCATGCGCAGGACGGCGGGGAGCGTCGGGTACACCTCGGCGTCCTCGTGCACGGCCCGCTGGAGGCCGACGGCGGTCTTCATCAGGGCGAACATGTCGGACGTGTCGTTGGTGCCGCCGTCGTGGCCGAGCCCCGCGGTGACGCCGTGGCGGTGCAGTCGTGGCAGGGGCATGACACCCGAAGCGAGCCGCATGTTGCTGAGCGGGCAGTGCGCTACCCGCACCCCCCGGTCCCCGGTGAGGGCGATCTCCTCGCGCGTCAGATGGATCGCGTGGTTCATCAGCAACGCGGGTCCGAAAGCGCCGACCTCACGAAGCGCCCGCACCTGCCCCGCCTCGCGGTCGCTCCTGTGCTCCAGCACATGCGAGTTGACCATCAGCCCCAGGTCGCGGGCCACTTTCCAGGACGCCCGCAGCTCCCTTACGCCTTCCATGCCCGCGTGCACGGACACCTGCGCGGAGGCGAGCGGCAGCGGATCCAGCAGCTCCCTCTTCACCTTCCGCACCGCGCCCTCGTCGCCGGGCGCCGTCGCCATCGCGTACACGAACCGCAGCCCGGCGTCGTCGAGCGCCCGCACGTAACTCTCGCTCGTCGCGTACGGGATGGCGTGCACCCAGTCGACGACGGTCGTCACGCCGGTGCGTAGCGCGTCGAGCGCCGCGAGGTGGACGAAGCGGTACATGTCGGCCGCGCCGATCTTCGGCAGCGTCGGGCGGTTGCACGACGCGAGCCACCCGACCAGGTCCTGATCGGAGCAGCCACCGCGGATGCTGGACTGCCACAGGTGGTTGTGGACGTCCACGAACCCCGGCATCAGCAGCTTGCCCGTCACGTCCCGTACGCGAGTCCCGGCGGGTGCCCGCAGCCGCCGCCCCACCGCCGTGATCTTCCCGTCACGCAGCAGCACGTCCCCGTGCTCGACGGAGCCCAGTTCCCCGGACCCCTGCCGGCGGTCCATGGTCAGCACGAGCGAGGCGTTCTGGAGGAGGGTGGTGCGGCGCGCTCCCTCCTCCCCGGCGGCTCTCCCGGCGGTGGCGGGTCGGCCGGAGGGCACGGAGGCGGAGGCCGCCCCCGCCGCCAGCGGCACACTCCCCATGCCGGCGAGCACGCTGCGACGACTGAGCCTGCTCGCCCTCCGGCCGGTGCTCGCCCTCCGGCCGGTGTTCGCCCTCCCGCCGGTATCCGCGCTCCGGTCGGTGTTCGCCCTCCGGCCGGTATTCGCGTTCCGGTCGGTGTTCGCCGTCTGGCCGGCCTTCGCGTTCTGGCCGGTGTTCGCCCTCCCGTCGGCGTTCGCGGTCCCGTTGGTGTTCGCTGCCTCGTCGGTGTGCGCGCCCGGTTCGGTGTTCCGATCAGTCATTGCGGTGTTGTATCGCCGCCGGGTGCCGCTCGGGCAGACGCGAACCGGTCCGCCATACGGAAGCGGATTTCCGTCATACGCCTACATGGCGCCGCCCTCTCCGGCCCCATCGGCGCGGCAGGTTTGCCCCATGCTCTTTGCCGCGTAGCGAACAGCGAAGGCCCGTGCGCATGTTCGAGACGCTTCGGGTCGTGTACGGGAGTGAACAGGTGCCGACGGCAGGGGTGCTCTCCAAGTGTCGCGTTCCGTTGGCCGAAAAGGGTTCTCCGGGATGCGAAAGACTCGTCGCTTGCCTCCTGACTGCGGGGGCGCGACGACGTACGCCCCCGCTCGGATGACGAGCGGGGGCGGTCCGCACGGGGCCGACGGCCCGCGAGGGGCGCTCAGCCCTCCGACGAGGCCAGCCCCACCGGGCAGCTCACACCCGTGCCGCCGATCCCGCAGTAACCCGCCGGGTTCTTGTCGAGGTACTGCTGGTGGTAGCCCTCGGCCGGGTAGAAGGGGCGGTCCTCGGCCGAAAGGATCTCCGTGGTGATCTCCCCGTGGCCGGAGCCGGTGAGGACGCGCTGGTAGGCGGCCCTGGACGCCTCGGCCGCGCTCGCCTGGCCGGCGGAGTGGGTGTAGACCGCCGAGCGGTACTGGGTGCCCGTGTCGTTGCCCTGACGGAAACCCTGGGTCGGGTCGTGCGCCTCCCAGAAGCGCTTGAGGAGTGTGGCGTAGGAGACCTTCGCCGGGTCGAAGACGACGCGGACGACCTCGGCGTGTCCCGTGAGGCCCGAGCAGACCTCCTCGTACGTGGGGTGCGGGGTGGACCCGCCCTGGTAGCCGACGAGGGTCGTCCAGACGCCCTCCGTCGTCCAGAAGACCCGCTCGGCACCCCAGAAGCAGCCCATGCCGAAGTCGGCCACCTCCAGGCCCTCCGGATACGGGCCCTGCAACGCCGTGCCCAGCACGGTGTGGCGCTCGGGCACGGCGAACTCCGGCTCCGGACGGCCCTGCAGGGCCTCCTCGGGTGTGGGGACGCGGTTTTTGAACCTGCCGAACAGCATGTCGTTCTCCAGACGGACGTCGGAGGGGTGTGGGGGAGTCGGAGGGCCGGGTCC
>NZ_JASKYT010000446.1:0-4697 GCF_041028275.1 Streptomyces sp. PU-14G | reverse complement strand
GGTAAGGGGGTGCCACTCGCGGCTGCGAGCGGGSWSYRGSKGGGKYGCCSCCCCGCGCGCCGTTCCTCGCGCCCCTGCGGGGCGCCCCCGCTAGTCCTCCTCGGCCGGCACCTCCTCCAGGCGCTGCCCGCGCAGCAGGCGCCACGCCAGCACGGCCGCGGCCAGCAGGATGACGGCGCCGAAACCGGCGCCGAACCGCAGGCCTTCCGTGAAGGTGTCCCGCGCGACGTCCAGCAGCGCGTGCTCGGCGCCGCCCGGCAGTCCGTGCGCCGTCTGGACGGCCTCGCCCAGTGACTGGCGGGCGTGTTCGGCGGCTCCCTCCGGCACTCCGGCGGGCGTCGTAAAGGAGCGGTAGACGCCCGTCACGACCGAGCCGAGCAGGGCGATGCCCAGCGCGGCGCCCAGTTCGTATGCGGTCTCGGAGACCGCCGAGGCAGCACCCGCCTGCTCCTTGGGGACGGCCGAGAGGATCACGTCGGCGGTCACGGTGAACGCCAGCCCCGCGCCGACGCCGACCACCAGCAGCACGCTGCCCAGCAGCAGATAGCTGGAGGTCGCCTGGAGCCACAGGCAGGCGCCCAGTGCCAGGCCCACCGCCGTCAGACCTCCGGAGACGGCGCCGCGCACCGAGGTGCGGCGGGCGACCCAGCCCGCGAACAGGCCGGCGACGACGGAGCCGATCGCGGCGGGCAGTTCGGCGAGTCCGGCCTGGAAGGGCGTGCGGTCCTGCACCATCTGGAGGAACTGGGAGAGGAAGAAGACCAGTCCCGACATGCCGAGGATGGTCAGCAGGTCGGCGAGCACGGCGCCGGAGAAGCCGCGGTTGGCGAACAGCCGCATGTCCAGCAGCGGTGTCGGCAGCCGCAGCTGGCGCCGCACGAACGCGTAGAGGCCGGCGAGGCCGACGACGCCCGTGACCGCCACGTCCCAGCGGAAGCCGTAGGCGGCGGCCTCCTTGACGGCGTAGACGAGGGCGATGATGCCGATCATCGACAGGCCGACGCTGGGCAGGTCCCACGGTCCCGGCGCCGGGTTCTTCGACTCGGGCAGCAGCTTGCTGCCGACGAGGACGAGCACGGCCATCACCGGCAGGTTGATCAGGAAGACCGAACCCCACCAGTAGTGTTCGAGCAGGAACCCGCCGACGACGGGGCCCACGGCTGTGCCGGCGGCCGTCATCGCGCCCCAGATGCCGACGGCCAGGCTGCGCTCCCTCGGGTCGGGGAAGATGTTGCGGATCAGCGCGAGCGTGGAGGGCATCAGGGTGGCGCCCGCGACGCCCATCAGCGCCCGCCACAGGATCATGGCTTCGGCGCTGTGCGCGTAGGCGGTCAGCACCGAGAGGGCGCCGAAGGCGACGGATCCGGTGAGCAGCAGCTTCTTGCGGCCGATGCGGTCTCCGAGGCTTCCCATGGAGACCAGGAGCCCGGCGATGACGAAGGAGTAGACGTCGCCGATCCACAGCAGTTGGGTGCTGGAGGGGCGCAGGTCCTCGCTGAGGAACGGCGCGGCGAGCCCGAGGACGGTGACGTCGATGCCGACTAGGAGGACCGCCAGCACCAGCACCGCGAGGGCGACCCAGCGCAGCCGGTCGCCCCCAGGCCTGGTCCCCTTGGCTCCTGTCCCGGGTCCTGCGCTCTCGCTGTTCATCTCTCACTGCTCCGTCGTGCGCCGCCGAGCAGCAGCTCGGCGGTCATCCGTACCGCGTCGCGGGCCGCGACCCTGCCGTCCTGGACCGCCCAGGCCGCCGCGGTGACCAGCGCGTAGAGCGCCTCGGTCAGCCAGGCGGGGGTCAGGTCGATGCGGAAGGCACCCTCGTGCTGTCCGCGCTGGAAGAGGGCGCCGATGCGTGCGTCGATCCTGGTCCAGCCCTCGTTCTGTTCCCCGGGCTCGAAAAGCTGGTTCTCGGTGACGAGGAAGCCGAGGAACCCGGCGTGGGGTTCGGCCTCGGCGATGACGCGCCGTACGGCTTCGGCGGCGTCGCCCTCGTCGATGCGGGCGGCGTCCAGCGCGGCGTCCAGGCGCGCGAGGCCGAGTTGTTCGAGGGCGCGTATGAGTGCGTCGCGCCCGGCGAAGTGCCGGTGCAGGGTGGCGCGGCTGATGCGGGCCGCCTTGGCGATGTCGTCCATCGAGGAGGTCGGCCGTCGCGTCAGCACGTCCGCCGCCGTGCTCAGCAGCTCTTCCCGATCCAGGCTCATGAGACGAGCATACTTCGTATGAGACATATCTGTCGCACATGAGACAACGAAAGTGCCCCCGCCGTAGGTCACGGCGGGGGCACGCGTCACGGGGCGGGGCGTCCCGCTCCGGCTCGGTCAGCGCCAGACGCAGCTGCCCAGCGTGGCGCCCTTGCGCACGGCGCGCTCGGCCTTCTCGTGCGGCAGCACCCGGGTCTTGCGTCCCGTGCACACGGCCGTCCGGTCGGCGTAACCCGCCATGTCCAGCAGAATCTGGTCCCAGTGCCGGTACTGCACGTCGTGGCCGCTGTCGTCGTAGGTGCGCTGGGTCGGCTCGGACGGCAGCGCCTTCTTCCAGCGGGCCTGGGTCGCGGGCGGCACGGTGGTGTCCTTCTCGCCGGTGTAGACGTACGCCGGCGCCTCCAGCTTCGACAGGTCGGGGCCAGGACGCTCGCAGTAGAGCTTCTGCTCGTGCACCTGGGCCGCCGGGTCGCCCTTCTGGCCTCGCAGGTAGTACGAGCGTCCGCCGTCCTCCTCCGCGCGGTCGGTGAACCCTGGGATGTCGTGCATGGGGCTGTCCTCGGGGAAGCCCCACCACTCGCGCGGGTCGCGGATCTGCTCGCCGAAGTACTTGTTCAGCTCCGCGTCGCTCTTGCCGCAGTAGTCGGAGGTGGCGCCGTAGGGCGGAAGCGCCGCGGCCAGGTGGAGGGAGGAGATCCGTTCGGGCGCGTCCGCGGCGAAGTGCGCCGCGTACGGACCGCCGCCGGAGATGGCGACGACGGCCGCCTTGTTCAGGTGCAGCTTGTCGAGGACGGCGCGCACGTCCGAGGTGTAGTCGTCGAAGCCGAGCTTCGCGTCGTACTCGGTGTCGCCGAAGCCGTTGCGCTCCACCGATATCAGCCGCAGGTTCAGCTTCTGCCGGGTGGTGCGCAAGAACTCCGTCATGCCCGAGGCGCGGGCAGTGGTGCCGGTCCCGCCCATGAACAGCACCGGCGTACCGTCCTTCTCACCGGTGTCGCTGTAGTGCACAGTGCGGCCCGCGTTCTCGGTCTGGTGCATCGCCGGGCCGAGCGGGTCGAAGTCGTTCTGCACGACGGGCTTCGGCTTGCGGTCCGCCTCCGCCTGCGAGGCTCCGGCGGTGAACCCGATCCCGCCCGCGAGGGCTGCCACGGAGAGGACGGTTGCCATGGCGACTGTCGGTGCCTTTTTCATTTTTCGTATCTCCCAGGTCTCAACGTGCGGGAGAGCACCTGCCCCGAAACCTGTGTGACATGCACGCAAAAACCCACGGGTACCCCGGTGACCTGGTACTTCACTGCCAGGGCAGCTCCGCGCGCCGCCGCCAGTAGACCTCGGGGTCCTCCACCAGCTCGGCCAGCGAGGCCAGTTGGGCCTCGTCCAGCTCTGTGGCGGCGGCCAGCAGATTGGAGTGGAGGGCGCCGACGCCGGCAGCCCCGGACAGGACGACCCCCGCCCACGGCTGCCGCGCCACCGCGGCCAGCGCCACCGCGTCCGGACTCGCCCCCGCCTCCCGCGCCACCATGTGCAGGTCGCGCGGCTCCTGGCCGCCCGCAAGACGCCCGTTGGCCATCGCCTCCTTGACGATGACCGTCAGCCCCGCCTCGTGCGCCTCGGCCAACGCGCCGGCCGCCGACGTCTCCAGCAGGTTGTAGGTGCTCTGGACGGCACGGAAGAGGGGCTCGCCCGCGACGGCGACCTCCAAGGCCGCACGGATGGCGTCCGCCTGTGCGGGGCCGCTCGTGCTGAACCCGACCGTGACGCCGTCCGCGGCGAGCCGGGCCAGCCGCTCGTGCAGCGCGGTGTCGGTCAGCGCCGGGCTGTCGGGGGTGACGGAGTGGATCTGGTACAGGTCGATCCTGTCGCCCAGCTGCGCGCGGCTCTCGGCGAGCTGCCGCTCGAACGCCTCCGGCGAGTGGTCCTTGACCTCGTGCACCTCGGCGTCCGTGCGCCACTCCCCCACGTACGTGTAGCCCCACTTGCTGCCGACCACCACGTCGTCGGCCTCGGGGTGCTCTCGCAGCCACCCGGCCAGGAACTCCTCGGCCCGCCCGTAGGAGCGCGCCACGTCCACGTAGCGCACCCCCTGCGCGTAGGCCGCGTCGAGGAGCTCGTGCGTACGGGTGCGCAGCGCCTCCACACTGCGCTCGGCGGGCAACTCCGCCTCCCGGCCGAGCGTGAGGTAGGCGGGCCGGCCGACCGCGGCCAGGCCGAGGCCGAAGTGGGCCGTCGGTGTGGTCGCGGCGGCGAGGCGGGTGAAGGGCATCGGCATCTCCACTGGCGGGTGCGCTCTGGGCGCAGTCGGTGTCGGCTCCGGTGGGTCGCACCACGGTATACGCAGCGCACCCCGGGGCCCCGCACCGTGGTGCGGGGCCCCGGGGTGTCGGGCGGTGGCGCGGGTCCCGGGGTGTCGTCGCGCGGACCCGGACGTGTCGGGCGGGGTCGCGCGGACCCGGACGTGTCGGGCGCGGTCGCGCGGGTCCCGGGCCGGGGGGCGCGGGA